>JBQCEK010000134.1:0-10230 GCA_051960335.1 Sphingomonas sp. | reverse complement strand
GCGCCGACGGCCTTGATTGCGCAGGACGCGCAGCCGTGGCGCGATCGCAGCCTTCCCGCCGCAACCCGTGCGGCGGCACTGGAAAAGGCGATGACGCGTGATGAAAAGATGCGCTATGTCCACGGCCTGTTTCCGCCCCGCACGCAACCGGCGCCGGCGGATATGATCCCCTCCGCCGGCTATGTGCCCGGCGTCCCGCGGGTCGGCATACCGACGCTGAGAGAAAGCGACGCCAGCCTTGGCGTCGCCAACCAGATCGAACAGCGCAAGGGTGACGTCGCCACCGCGCTGCCCGCCAGCCTCGCCACCGCGGCCAGCTTCGATCCGCAGATCGCTTATGACGGGGGCGCGATGATCGGCGCCGAAGCGCGCGCCAAGACCTTCAACGTGCTGCTGGCGGGCGGCGTAAACCTGACGCGCGATGCCTGGGGCGGCCGCGACTTTGAATATCTGGGCGAGGATCCGTTGCTCGCCGGGGTGATGGCCGGCGCCTCGGTTCGCGGCGTGCAATCCAATCACATCGTATCGACGGTGAAGCATTATGCGCTCAACGCGCAGGAAACCGATCGCATGCTGGTCGATGCGCGGATCGGCGAGCCGGCGCTGATCGATAGCGACCTGCGCGCGTTCCACATCGCGATCGAGGACGGCAAGCCGGGATCGGTGATGTGCGGCTACAACCTCGTCAATGGCGATTGGGCCTGCGAGAATCCGTATCTGCTCACCAAGGTGCTGCGCGACGCGTGGCGCTATCCGGGCTTCGTGATGTCCGATTGGGGCGCCGTGCATTCGACGGAGAAGGCCGCGATTGCCGGGCTCGACCAGGAATCGGGGCAGGAGCTCGACAAGGAGCATTATTTCGCAGCGCCGCTCGCCGAGGCGATTGCGGCGGGCCGCGTGCCCGAAGCGCGGCTCGACGAGATGGTCCGCCGAATCCTGACCGGCGTGATCGCGAGCGGGCTCTACGACAACCCGACGCCGGCGTCGGCGCAGCCAATCGATTATGACGCGCATGCCGCGGTCGCGCAGCGCGCCGCCGAGGCTGGTATGGTGCTGCTCAAGAATGATGCGGGCGCGCTGCCGCTGGCGAAAAAGGCGCAGAAGATCGTGCTGATCGGGGGCCATGCCGATGTCGGCGTGTTGTCCGGCGGCGGCTCCTCTCAGGTCCGCTCGGTGGGGGGCGTGCCGGTGGAAATTCCGCTCACCAGCGGACCGGCGGCGTCGTTCGCGCGGATTACCTGGCACAATTCCTCGCCGCTGAAGGCGATCCGCGCGCTCGCGCCTAATGCAGATGTCAGCTATGTCGATGGCAGCGATCCGGTGGCTGCCGCGACCGCTGCGCGCACCGCCGACGTGGCGATCGTCTTTGCAACGCAGTGGCGCACCGAAGCCGAAGACATCACCTCGCTGTCGCTGCCCGATCGGCAGGATGCGTTGATCGAATCGGTCGCTGCCGCCAATCCGCATAGCATCGTCGTGCTCGAAACCGGCGGTCCGGCGCTGATGCCTTGGCTCGCCAAGGTGCCCGCCGTGATCGAGGCCTGGTATCCCGGCCAACGGGGTGGCGAGGCGCTGGCGCGGCTGCTGTTCGGCGATATCGACGCCTCGGGCCGCCTGCCGATCAGCTTCCCGCGCGCGGCGAGCCAGTTGCCGCGGCCTAAGCCAGTGACCCCGGACGGCGATGCCGGGCCAAACGCCGCCAGCAACGCCGGTGATGGCGATGCCTCTGTGCTGGCGCCGTTCCCGGTCGATTATGTCGAGGGCGCCGATGTCGGCTATCGCTGGTATGCCAAGCGCGGCGAAAAGCCGCTGTTTCCTTTCGGCTATGGCCTCAGTTACGCGCGCTTGCGCTACAGCGGCGTGCAATTCGCGGGCGGGGCCACGCCTGGCGCGCAGGTGACGATCAGCAACGACAGCGATCGACCGGGTGTCGCGGTGCCGCAATTGTATGTCGCTGCGCCCGGCGCTCAGCCGCGGCTGGCTGGCTGGAGCCGAGTCACGCTGGCGCCGCACAGCCAGCAGCGCGTGACGATCGCGATCGATCCGCGTGCGCTGGCCGATTGGTCGGACGGCGCCTGGCGGATCACTGCCGGCTCCTATGCGCTGACGGTAGCAAGCGATGCCGACACGCCGATCGCGACAAAGACTGTCACATTCGCGCAACAGAGCACTAGCGAAAAGCGCTGATCGCGCACGATTGGGCGCGTTGGGCGGTCGAGAGACGCCAATTGCAGTTGACATCGATGTCTAACGTAATAGGCATGACAGCAAGCGGGATGACATCGCTTGCAATCAACATTTGACGGCTCGGGGGACACCGGAGCCGAACTTTAGGGAGGAGCTATGAGGGGCTTAAAATTGCCGTCGGCGTTCGTGCGCTCGGCTTCTGTTATCGCTATCGCAACCGGCTTGGCGCTGCCAGGCGCGGCATTTGCGCAGGCTGCGGCTGATCCGCAGAACACCACCACCGATGCGCCGCCCGCAGATCCCGGCGCGAGCGTCGGTACCGATGACCAGTCGCAGGACATTGTCGTCACCGGCATCCGCGCGTCGCTCGAACGATCGATCGAAATCAAGCGTAACTCCACCGGCATCGTCGATGCGATTTCCGCCGAAGACATCGGCAAGTTCACCAACACAAATCTCGCCGAATCGCTGCAGCGTATTCCCGGCGTGTCGATTGACCGCGTCAACGGCGAAGGATCGACCGTCACCGTGCGCGGCTTCGGCGCCCAGTATAACCTCGTCACGCTCAACGGTCGCCAACTCGCCACGTCGGACATCGTCGCGGTCGGCGGCGATCAGGGCGGTGACGGCGCCGGCGGCTTCGGCCGGTCGTTCGATTTCGCCAATCTCGCCTCGGAAGGCGTCAAGACTCTCGAAGTGTACAAGAGCGGCCGCGCCGCCATCCCGTCCGGCGGCATTGGCGCGACGATCAACGTCGTCAGCAACCGGCCGCTCGATTCCGGTAAGTCCGGCCTGACCGGCAGCATCGGCGTCAAGGCCGATTGGGACAATTCGGCCGACGCCTGCATTTCCTGCGGTTCGGCGGTGACGCCCGAAGCATCGGGCATCCTCAGCTGGAGCGATCCCGATCAGCGGATCGGCGTCTCCGTGTTCGGCAGCTACCAAAAGCGCAATTTCAGCTTCCCCAGCGTTGCCAACAACGGCTGGAATATCATGCCGCTGTCGCATTTCCTCGACACGAGCAGCAATGGCGCCGGCACCGTCACGCCCACGACTGTCCTCAACAACGTTCCTACCGATCCGAACGTCCTCGTCTCGGTGCCCGATGATAGCCGCTATCACTTCTCCGAGGCGAGCCGCGAACGGATCAACGGGCAGGCCACCCTGCAATTCAGGCCGACCGACTCGCTGACCTTCACGGTCGACGGCCTCTATGCGCAGCTCCGCGAATCCGAGCGTCGCTCGACCCAGTCGAACTGGTTCAACCGCCCCTTCGATGAAGTGACCTTCGACGACGCGAGCAATGGCATCGCGACGACGCAATATCTTCACGAAGTGATCAACGGCGTGAAGGACGCGGCGTTCGAGCAAGCCTATCGCGCGCAGAAGAACCGCCTCTATGATATCGGCGGCAACGTCGCTTGGCATTCAGGCTCCTTCTCGCTGACGTTGGACGGTCATTTCGGCAAGGCGGAGAGTTTGCCCGACAATCCCAATGGCCAGACCTCGACCACGGTGGCGTTCAACGCGCCGGTGGTTGCGGAACATTCGCTGTACACGACGGACGGCGGCTTCCCGCAGCAGGGCCTGCAAGCGATCAATGATTGCTATGCGACGACGACGCCCAAGGGCGTTCCCTTCACCAAGGGCAATTGCGACGGCGGAATCGATCTCGGCGACCTTTCGGGCGCCGTTCAGCGCCAGTTCGATTCGACCCAGACGCAGCGGATCAGGGAATTGCGGCTTGACGCCGGCTGGGACGTCGGCGGCGGCCTGCGCTTCGACGCGGGCGGCGATTGGCGCGAAACCAAAACCCGGCAGACGCAGTACAACACGCGCCAGGTGCTCGGTGACTGGGGCAATTCGCTTCCGCCCGATATCGAGGCGGTGGCGCCGGGCCAGGTGTTCAATTTCTGCGCGGTCTGCAAGTTCGATCACAACAACGCGAACGCCGACTTCAATACGGACTCGGCTTTCCGTACCGAAGACGCGACCAAGCTCTATAACGCGCTTTATGCCCATTACATCGGCATCACCAACGACGGCGTGGATCACGAAAACTTCATCGACGCCAATGTCGACAACCGGGTGCGCGAGAAAATCTGGGCAGGCTACGCCCAGGCGACGTGGAACGGCAGCCTTGCCGGGCTCGATACCAATGTCGTCGCGGGCGTTCGGTACGAGCATACCGACGTTTATGCGCTGACTTACCAGACCGTACCGCTGGCGGTGGTTTGGAATGCCGATAACGACTTCTCGATCCAATATTCGACCGATCAGCAGGCGGTTACCGGCAAGGGCAGCTACAACAACTGGCTTCCGCAGGTCGATATCGCTTTCAATCTGAGCCGGACCCTCAAGGCACGTGTCTCATACAGCAAGACGATCGCCCGCGCGCCCTATGGCAATTTGTTCGCTTCGACCACGGTGGGCACGCCGCCGCGGCCGACCGCGCTGGGCGGCATTGCCGGCGGCAACGCCAACAACCCGGGGCTGATCCCGCTCAATTCCGACAATATCGATCTGTCGCTGGAATGGTATCCGCGCCGCGATGTCTATTTCTCGGTCGGTTTCTTCCAGAAGTGGGTGCATAACTTCATCGGCAACACGCTGGTCAGTGAAAATCTGTTCGGCCTGCGCGATCCGACTTCCGGTCAGGCCGGTACGCGGTCCGGCACCGCCAAGGAGCAGCTACAGTCCGTCTTCGGCGCCGGTATCACCGATGTCAATCTGTTCACCTACACGGCGATCTTGACCAAGAATAACGGGAACGTAGCGGCGACCAATGCCGAATTGACGCCGCATTTCAACACGACGTCGCACACTTTCGACCAGGATTATGTCGATTCGACGCTGGCCGCCTATGATGTCACCGCGGACAGCAGCGATCCGTTATTCAACTTCTCGGTCAACACGCCGATCAACAATCGCGATGCCAAGATTCACGGCTTCGAATTCGCTGGCCAGTATTTTCTCGGCAACACCGGCTTCGGTCTGTCGGGCAGCTACACGCTGGTCCGCGGCGATGTCGGGATCGACGTGACGGCGCCGGTGGATGTCGATCAGTTCGCGCTGGTGGGCCTTTCGGACACCGCCAACGCGACGCTGATGTACGACAAATACGGGTTCTCGGCGCGCCTCGCCTACAATTGGCGCGGCAAGTTCCTGAGCGCGCTCAACCGCGATGGCTATCACAGCCCGCAATATACCGCGCCTTACGGTCAGCTTGATCTCAGCCTGAGCTACGACATTTCGCCGCACATGTCGGTGTCGTTCGAGGGCATCAATCTGAACGAGGAAGGCGTCCACACCTACGGCCGCGAAAAGAGCAACACCTTCTATCTTTCGGAAGGTTCGGCGCGGTATCTGGTGGGCGCCCGTTACAAGTTCTGATCATTGGCTGATTGGTGCCAGCCAAGGGAAGGCCGCTCTTCGGAGCGGCCTTCTTTTATCGACGCGAGGAGGGTAAGCTGGATCGGACAATGACCGGACCCGTCCTGCTCAATAATGTCGATCATCACGATCTGCGCGTCCGGCTCGGCCACGGCGCGGCGTATGGTGACGCGATCAACCAGATCGAGCTGTTCCCGACCGAGTTCGAGGCGGCACAGCGCGATTATCCGATCGTCCTTCGCCGCAACGCGCAAGGCGCCTTTCGCGCGTTCGCGTTGCTCGGGCTCGACGCCCGCGAAAACCTGTTCCTCGATGGCGAGGCGTGGCGGGCACGCTACGTGCCCGCGCTGATCCAGCGCGGCCCGTTCTCGATCGGCGTGCCGAGCGACGGTGGCGAGCCGATGATCCATATCGACCCCGATCATCCACGGATCAGCCGCGACGCGGGCGAGCCTCTGTTTCGCGATCACGGCGGCAACGCCCCGTATCTGGATCATGTCGCCAAGGTGCTTCAGGTGATCTACGCCGGCGCCGATCTGATCGCGCCGATGATCGAAGCGTTCGGGGCGCGCGACCTGATCGAACCGGTGACGATCGAAGTGACGCTGACCGACAGCCGCCGCTATCACGTGCCCGATTGCTACACGATCGATCGCGCCCGCTTCGCGCGGCTCGACGGTGCGGCACTGGCCGCGCTCAATCGCGACGATTGGCTGCGTGCGGCGGTGTGGCTTTCGTCGTCGCTCGGCAACGTCAGCCGGCTGATCGAGCTCAAGCTCGCGGCCGAGCGCAATGGCTGAAGCGCTCCGCCGGACCGAGGTGCTGACCGGCATTGCGCCGGATGCCATCCCCTTCGACGAGATCATCGCCGCCAACCGCCCCGCCATCGTCAAGCAGGTCGCCGCCGATTGGCCGCTGGTTCGTGCAGGGCGCGATTCGGCAGCGGCAGCGATGGCCTATCTTCGCCAGTTCGATCAGGGCCGCGCGATGACCGTCTATGTCGGGCCGCCCGAGATCGCCGGGCGCTTTCATTACGACGCGACAGCGACGGGAATGAATTTCACTGCCGAACGCAGCCCGCTTGGCGCGATCCTCGATCGGCTTGCTTCGACGCAAGACGATCCCAACGCGCCGAGCCTTTATATCGGATCGACCGATATCGACGGCTTCTTACCGCGATTGCGGGAGGAAAACGATCTTGCGCTGACCCCGCGAATGGCGGCGCACGCGCCGCTTGCCAGCATCTGGATCGGCAATCGCACGATCGCCTCGGCGCATTACGACATGTCGAACAACGTCGCCTGCCCGATGGTCGGCCGGCGGCGGTTCACGCTGTTCCCGCCCGATCAGATCGGCAATCTCTACCCCGGGCCGCTCGATCCGACTCCGGCGGGGCAAGTCGTCAGCATGGTCGATTTCGCCGCACCCGATTTCGAGCGCCATCCGCGCTTCGCCGACGCGCTGGCAGCAGCCGAAGTCGCCGAGCTCGAACCGGGCGACATCCTGATCTATCCGGCGTTGTGGTGGCATCATGTCGAGGCGCTCGATGCGTTCAACGTGATGATCAATTATTGGTGGAATGCGGTGCCGGCTTTCATCGATACGCCGATGACGACGTTGCTCCACGGCCTGCTGAGCCTGCGCGATCGGCCGGCAAGCGAACGCGCCGCGTGGCGCGCGCTGTTCGATTATTATCTGTTTGACGATCCCGCCGCCGCCGCCGCGCATCTGCCGGAGGGGGCGCGCGGGCCACTTGCGCCGCTTGATCCGGTGCAGGCACGGCGGTTGCGTGCACAGCTGCTCAACCGGCTAAACCGATAGGACATTCGATGGATCACCCCCAGATCAAGCGCGTCGTGATCGCCGGTGGCGGCACCGCCGGCTGGGTGACGGCGGCGGCGCTGGTCAAGCATCTCGGTGCGTTGATCGATATCACGTTGGTGGAATCGGATGCGATCGGCACCGTCGGCGTGGGTGAATCGACCATCCCCACGGCCCGCACCTTTCACCAGTTCCTGGGGATCAACGAACCCGTATTCGTCAGCGCGACTCAGGCCAGTTTCAAGCTCGGCATCGAATTCGAAAATTGGCGCCACATCGGCGATCGCTATTTCCATTCGTTCGGCAGCGTCGGACGATCGGTTCTGACGGCGGACTTCCAGCATTTCTGGCTGGAGGCGCGCCGACAGGGTTTCGGCGGTGATTTCGGCGATTATTCGCTCGAGCTCCAGGCGGCTGCGACAGGCAAGTTCGCGACATCGCCGGAATCGCCGCTCGCCTACGCCTATCATCTCGATGCGACCGCCTACGCCCGGTTCCTTCGCGGTCTTGCAGAGCCGGCCGGCGTCACGCGGGTTGAAGGCAAGATCGTCGATGTGGCGCAGAATGCCGAAAGCGGCATGATCGACGCGCTGGTGCTCGATTCGGGCATTCGGATCGAAGGAGACCTGTTCATCGATTGCACCGGCTTTCGCGCGCTGCTGATCGATGGGGCGATGAATGCCGCGTTCGAGGACTGGAGCCAGTGGCTTTCGACCGACAGCGCGTTCGCAGTGCAGACCGAATCGACCGGCGCGCCGGTGCCTTACACGCGCGCGATCGCGCATGAGGCGGGGTGGCGCTGGCGAATCCCCCTGCAGCACCGCGTCGGCAACGGCCTGGTCTTTTCCAGCGCTGACATGAGCGACGACGCCGCACGGTCCCTGCTGCTCGATTTGATCGACGGCACGCCGCTGTTCGATCCGCGGCTGATCCGATACCGATCCGGCTTTCGGTCCCCTTGGAAGGGCAATTGCATTGCGCTGGGCTTGTCGGGCGGATTCCTGGAGCCGCTCGAATCCACCAGCATCCACCTGATCATGATCGGGGTGACGCGGCTGATCCAGCTGTTCCCCTTCGATGGCCTCGCACCGGCGCTCGCGGACCGGTTCAACGATCAGACTCGCCGGGAATGGGAGCATGTCCGCGATTTCTTGATCATGCACTACAAGCTCACCGATCGAGACGATTCGTCGTTCTGGCGCCGTTGTCGCGATATGCCGATCCCCGACAGCCTCGCCGCGCGAATCGCTTTGTTCCGCGAAGCGGCAATGGCGCATCAGGGGCCGGATGAACTGTTCCGGATCGATTCCTGGGTTCAGGTGATGATGGGGCAGGGAATCGAACCCAAGGGCTATCACCACATCGCCCGCACGATGCCGCCACAACAGCTGAGCGAGGCGCTGGGTAATCTGCGCCAGGAAATCGCCGCGCGGCTCGCGCCCATGCCCAGCCACCAGGAATTTCTGCGGCGCTATGCCCCTGCGCCGGTGCCGACCTCGGCCTAAAGCCGAGTCATCGCCAGCATCCTGGGGTCGGCATAGCGTGCGCCCGCCGTGCCGCCGCGCGGCGAGGCGCGATCGAGCTCGGCCAGATCGTCCGCGCTCAGCGCGACATCGACCGCCGCCATACTGTCCTCCAGCGTCGCGCGGCGTTTCGAGCCGGGGATCGGCACGATATCGTCGCCTTGCGCGAGCAGCCATGCCAGCGCGATCTGCGCGGCGTTCACGCCGTGGCGCGCGGCGACCTGTTTGACCACCTCGACCGCCGCCATGTTGCGCGCGAAATTCTCGTCCGAATAGCGCGGATCGCCCAGCCGGAAATCACCCTCGGCAAGCTGATCGCGGCTGGTGATCTGGCCGGTCAGGAAGCCGCGGCCGAGTGGGCTGAACGGCACGAAGCCGATGCCGAGTTCGCGGCACACCGGCAGGATATCGTCCTCGACATCGCGTTCCCAAAGCGAATATTCGGATTGCAGCGCGGCGATCGGGTGGACCGCCGCAGCCTTGCGCAGCGTGGCCGCCCCGGCTTCGGACAGGCCGATGTGGCGCACCTTGCCTTCCGTAATCAGATCCGCGACCGCGCCCACCGTCTCCTCGATCGGAACGTCTGGATCGACGCGATGCTGGTAGAACAGGTCGATCACCTCGATGCCGAGCCGCGCGAGCGATTCGTCGCAGACCTTGCGGACGTTGGCGGGAGAGGAATCGGTGCCGCGCACGCCGTCGCCGATGCGAAAGCCGAATTTGGTCGCGATCACCAGTCCGTCGCGTCGGCCCTGGATGCCCCGTCCGAGCAATTGCTCATTCTTGTACGGGCCGTAAACCTCGGCTGTGTCGAAAAAAGTGACGCCGAGATCGATCGCGCGGCGGATCGTGGCGATGCTCTCCTCGTCATTGGCGGCGCCGTACATGCCGGTCGATGTGCCGGCCATCGGCATGCAGCCAAGCCCGAGGGCGGAAACCTTGAGGCCGTCGCCAAGCGTGCGATATTTCATGAATCCTCCGAAAGCAGCGCGTCCCCCTCGTCGAAATGGGGGGCGGAGCCGCGCGCCGCAACCGTGGCGGTGACGGCAAGGTCCATCGTCACATTGCCCACTGTCCGAACGATATCGGGCAGCGTCTCGACCGCGACGAGCAGGCCCAACGGGGCGATCGGCACGCCCATCGCGATGCCGATCGGCGCGATCGAGGCGACATAGCTGATCTGCCCCGGCAGGCTGACGGAACCCAGCGTGGTGATTGCCGCAACCGCGACGCCCGTCGCCAGCGATGTCACCGTCAGCGGCACGCCGAACCAGTGCGCGACATAGATCGCCACCGCCAGGTTCAT
>JBQCEK010000133.1:0-7721 GCA_051960335.1 Sphingomonas sp. | reverse complement strand
GTCTCGTTAGACTAGCATGTGTTAGGAATGCCGCCAGCGTTCTTTCTGAGACAGGATCAAACTCACAAGTAAGATGTACCACTCCATCCAGGTGGAATAACCCCTATAGAGCAGCTCATATCAAGGAGCCTTTCCTGCACAAATACATATTACTGTGGATATGTATGAGGACATTAAAGGATCGCGATGCAGCCGAAGCCATCATCGAAATCCGTGGAACGGCTTGTTTTACCGAGTATCCGACACCTTGAATGCCGGACCCGGGGCCGCCGCCCACATGTCCCTTCATCTAAACCGACAATGTCAAAGAGCGCAAAAGACCGACGCCTTGGCTTACCCTCTTTTTGGAGGGCGACCCGGGCGCCTGGTTTTTGGTGACCGTAGAGGCGAACCGTGTGGCCCGTCGCTGCGGTGACCCCCATCTAGGTAAGGCGATCCGGGGCGTCAAACACTTTTTGCAATTTTGTTTCATGATCCTGCAAAAGTCGCAGAATTCCGCGGAATTTACGGCTCCGAAAGGGTCGCCGGTATAGCAGGCGAGCCATGGAATCGGCCACCACCCCTACGAATCGCCCCGCTGAATCGCTCGGGAATCAGGTGCGCAGCGCGATTCTATGGCGGTCGGGCACCCAGATTCTCGGCCAGCTGATTCAATGGGCCGCTACCTTCCTGGTGATTCGCATCCTCGCGCCGTCCGATTACGGGCTGTTCGCGATGACTCAGGTCGTGCTGGTGCTGCTCAACATGCTCAACGGCTATGGTCTGGCGAGCGGGCTGATCCAGCAGCCACGAATCGAGCCGCGGCAGATCGCCCAGACGTTCGGCATGCTGATCCTGCTCAACGGCGGGCTCGCTATCCTGCAAGTCGCGCTCGCCCCGCTCGCCGCCGCTTATTATCGCCAGCCGATGGTCGCCGATCTGTTGCGGGTGCAGGCGCTGCTCTATCTGTTCACGCCGTTCATCGCGCTCCCTTATGCGTTGCTCGCGCGCGAGATGGATTTCCGCAAGCAAGCCAAGGTCAACCTCGCCTCCTCGGTGTTGAGCGCGGCGGCGGCGCTGGGCGGCGCGCGGGCCGGGCTCGACGTATGGACGCTGGTGCTGGCCCCGATCGTGCTGTTCGGCAGCCGCGCGATCGGCATGACTCTGGCGGCGCGCAGCTGGGTGCGCCCGAGTTTCCGATTCGCCGGCGCCGGCGGGCTCGCGCGGTACGGCGGGGTGATGGCGATCGGCTCGTTCTTCTGGTTCGTTCAGAGCCAGGCCGATATCTTCATCGCCGGTCGCAGCTTCTCAGCCGACGAACTGGGGATTTATTCGACCAGCCTGTTCCTCACGCAGATCTTCGTGTCCAAGTTCGTGCCGCCGCTCAACGAAGTGGCGTTTTCCGCCTATGCGCGGATCCAGCACGATTCGGCGGCGGTCGCGAGCGCCTTCGCGCGGGCGACACGAATCATCATGGTCGCAGCGATGCCATTCTACATGGGGCTCGCCGTCACCGCCGAGCCACTGGTGCTGACCGTGCTGGGACCGAAATGGGCGGCGGCGGCGCCGATCGTGCATCTGCTGGCGTTCGCCATGCCATTCATGACCGTGCAAGTGCTCTTCTCCCCCGCATGCGAGGCACGCGGGCGCCCCGGCATCGGCGTCGAAAATGGCGCCAGCGGATCGCTGATCCTTGCGGTCGCCTTCCTGATCGGCGTGCACTGGGGCGTGGATGGCCTCGCCTGGGCGTGGATTCTTGGGTATCCGATCTATCTGGCGGTGAGCGCATGGCGATCGTTGCCGATCATCGGGCTTTCGGCGCGCGGGCTGATCGCCGCGATCGCACCGGCGGCGATCGCATCCATCGCGATGGCGCTGGCGGTCCACGGGATCGATCGAGCGCTTCCCCCGCTTCATCCCGCCGCTCGTCTGGCGATTCTGGTGGCGAGCGGTGCGCTCATCTACGGCGCATGGCTATTCGCCTTCGCCCGCGATGCGATCGGCGAACTCACTGCCGTGGTGCGGCGGCGTCCCCTGCCCGCGTGAATCAGCCGCGGCAGCGCGTGTATTTCGCCGGTCCCGCCGGCCGCGAGTAGCGGGCGGGCTTCTTTATGACGCTAGCCGCAGCATCAGCTCCGCCGCCTCGGCCATGACGGCGCGCTGATCGGTGTCGAGTCGATCGCGCAGCGCTTCGGCGAGCCAGCGCCGGCGGTCGCGCATGGCCTGCGCCAATCCTTTGCGCCCCGTATCTGTCAGCGAGATGACCAGTGATCGACGATCGGCAGGGTCCGGCGCGCGCGCGATCATATGCGCGGCCTCGAGCGCGGCGAGCAGGCGAGTCAGCGATTGCGGCTTCAGCCCTTCGGCATCGGCGAGTGCCACGCCGCTCATCGGCCCTTCGCGGTGAAGCGTCGCCAACAAGCCCAGCGCAGCGCCCGAAACCGCACTCTCCGATGCCTCGACTCGCAACCGCCGCGCCAGCCGCATCACCGCCCGCGCGATCAGCGCGACATCCGGATCCTGTTTATCGTTGCTCGACATAATAATACGCATAGCGTATTACTTGGCGCGACTCAACAAGGAGCAATCACAGTGATGAGCGAACCCGAGCGATCGAGCGCGACCGCGATCATCCCCTGCAACGATATCGACGCCGCCGAAGCCTGGTGGAATCGGCTCGGCCTGTTTCGTCCGGCGGATCAGGATTATGGCGATTACCGAATGCTCAGCGACGGCGATGGGTGCGACGTTCACCTCAATCGTGCCGTCGAAGGCTGGGTGGTGCCGGGGCGCAACCCGTTCGGCGTCTATATCTATACGCGCCGGGTGGATGCGATCGCAGCGGCGATGCGCGACGTCATCATCGAACGCGGCAAGGAGCCCGAGCACAAGGAATGGGGCATGTACGAAGTCTCGCTCCACGGCCCGGACGACCTGCTGGTGCGAGTCGGCTGGCCGAGCCGATTGAGTCGCGACCGCTGATCCGTCAGCGATCGGCCACGGCGGCGGCGGGACGCGCCTTGCGCAGCGCGCGGGCCAGCGCATTGGCGACCGGCAGCGGCGTCAGCGCGCCACGTCGCCAGTAGCGAAACACCAGGGCTTCGCGATCAGCCAAGCTGAGCGTTGGCGCAAGGTCGGCGAATTCGTGATCGGACATGGCGAAAGTCTCCTCGCTCCCGATCTACCCTGCCATTGTTACGCCGTGTTGACGGTGGGTTACGCGACGCCGAACGGAACGACGTGATTGTCGGCATCATGGCCGACCCGCGCGCGGCCGAGATAAGGCACGCCCATCTCCTTTGACCACCTTGTCATCATCGCCTCAAGGCTCTCGCCCCACGGCGGATCATTGGCCTGGATATCGCGCACCGCGCCGAGCTGGACGCCGGCGATCCCCTTGAGCTGCGTGGCGTGGGCGAGCTGGAACAGCATCCGATCGATCCGGTAGAGCGGTTCGGACACTTCCTCGATCATCAGCACATGATCGGTGAGATCGGGCAGCCACGGCGTGCCGATCATGCTCGTCAGGATCGCAAGATTGAAGGCAGCGGCAGGATGGCCGGCCAGACTGGGTTCCAGTGCCTTTCGGTTCTGCGCGGTCAGCCAGGCGAGCGATCGGGTGACGGTCACGTCCCCGCCGGTGCGGTTGATGTCGATCACCATCGGTCCGTGGATCGGCCTGCCGATCCGCCGGGCATAGAGCGCGCCCAGCAGAAAGCCGCAATCCGAATAGCCGATGTAGCTCTTATCCCGCGCCGCCGGGCCGAGCGCGGGCATCACCAGATCGAGCAGTCGATTGGAGCCATAGCCGCCGCGACCGAACCAGATCGCATCGAACGCCGGATCGTTGGCGAATTCGAGGAATGCCGCGGCGCGACCCTCGTCCGAGCCCGCGAAATGCCCGTCGCTCAGGAAACATTGCGGGTGCACGACCAGTTCAACGGAAGGGAAAGCGAGCGCGACGAACGCCTCGGCCTTCGTCGCCGTGCCGAAATCGAGCTCTCTTGCCGGTGCCACGACGCCGATCCGCAAATCCATCCCCGTTCGTTTCGAGCGAAGCCAAGAAACGGCCGCCTTCGACCGCGTCGGAACGTGTCTCGGCTTCGCCCGACACGAACGGGAGAGGGATTGTCGCCCCGCCCGAAACCGTCGATAGCGCGGGCATATGAGTGACGGCAAATCCTACTTTTTCGTCGGCATCGGCGGCTCGGGCATGATGCCGCTCGCCATGATCCTCGCGGGGCGGGGCGCGACGGTGGCGGGTTCCGACCGCGGCCTCGACGCCGGCCGCGTTCCCGCCAAGTTCGAAGCGCTGCGCTCGCTCGGCATTTCGCTGTTCGCGCAGGATGGCAGCGGCATCAGCTCGGCCGATCAGATCATCGTCGCCTCCGCCGCGGTCGAGGACACGGTGCCCGACATGGTCATGGCCGCGCGCATCGGTGCGGCACGAATGACGCGCGCGGAACTGCTCGCCTCGCTGTTCAACGCCGCGGTGCTGCCGATCGGCGTGGCGGGCACCAGCGGCAAATCCACCGTCACCGGCATGATCGGCTGGATCCTGCACGCGGTCGGCCTCGACCCTACGGTGATGAACGGCGCGGTGATGAAGAATTTCGTCCGCGCCGACGCGCCGTTCGCCAGCGCGCTCGTCGGTTCGGGTGACGCCTTTGTCAGCGAGGTCGATGAAAGCGACGGATCGATCGCCCTTTATCGCCCGCAGATCGCGGTGCTCAACAACGTGAGCATCGATCACAAGTCACTCGACGAGCTCCGCGCGCTGTTCGGCGATTTCATCGGCCACGCCGGTCAGGCTGTCGTCAACATGGACAATGCCGAGGGCGCGGCGCTGGCAATGGCGCTGCCGGCCGATCGCCGGCTGACCTTCGCGATCGACGGCGACGCCGATCTGGTGGCGACGAACCTCGTCGAACGGCCCTTCGGCGTGGATTTCGATCTGATCGAGCGCGGCGAGCCCGCAATCCGCGTGTCGCTGCAGGTGCCGGGAAGGCATAATGTGTCGAACGCGCTGGCGGCGATCGGCGCGGCGGGCGCGGCCGGGGTGTCACTCACCAATGCGGCGGCGGCGATCGGCGGGTTCACCGGCTTGAGGCGGCGGATGGAGCTGGTGGGTGAAGCGGGCGGGATCGCCGTGATCGACGATTTCGGGCACAATCCGGACAAGATCGCCGCGACGATCGATACGCTCCACGCCTTCCCCGGACGGTTGCTGATCCTGTTTCAACCGCACGGCTATGGCCCCTTGAAGCAGATGCGCCGCGAACTCGTGGTGGGCTTCGTCGAACGCCTGCGTTCCGACGACCAACTCGTGCTTCCCGATCCCGTTTATCAGGGCGGCACCGTCGCCCGCGAGGTGACCAGCGCCGACATCGCCGCCGATATTGCCGCAACGGGCGCGAATGCCCGCCACATTCCCGATCGCGACTCCGCCGCCGCGCACCTCGTCGCCGAAGCGCGGCCCGGCGACCGGATCATCGTGATGGGCGCTCGGGACGACACGCTCAGCACGCTGGCGGCGCAGATGCTCGATCGGATAAAGACAAGCTGATTGGACAAACTGTCTATGACGCTTGACTGACAAGCACGCTTTACTGTAAAGCTCCCTTTACCGATTCGAAGGGAGGCTTTCATGGCTGTCGGCCAATTCTATCAAAGCAATGCGGGGCGCCGGTATCTCGTGCGGTTCCTGCCGACGATGCTGCTCTACGTCGTTCTGCTGTTCGGCGCGCAATATCTGATGACGGCGTGGCACCCCACGGGCTTGCGCCTCGCGGTGATCGCGGCCTTGCCGGCATTGCCGCTGGTTGGCGTGATCGCGATCATGGGGCTGTACATCGCCGAAGAACGCGATGAATATCTGCGCGCGCGCATGGTTCGCGGCGTCCTGTTCGCCACCGGGTTCATGCTCGCGGTGACGACGATCTGGGGATTTCTGGAAGAAGGCGGTGTGGTCAACCACCTGCCGCTATATTGGGCCTTCATCATCTGGTGCGTCGGGCTGGGTTTCGCCCAGGCATGGAATTCGTGGAGCGATATCCTGCGGAGGGGCGAATGAACAATCGCCTCAAGGTGCTCCGCGCCGAACGCGACTGGAGCCAGGGCGATCTCGCCGAGCGGCTCGAGGTGTCGCGCCAGAGCGTCAACGCCATCGAGACCGGCCGCTACGATCCGTCGCTGCCGCTCGCCTTCAGGATCGCCGAACTGTTCGGCCTCGCCATCGAAGACATTTTCATCAGCCCTTCCAAGGAGCCTCAGCAATGATCCGCTTTGTCGCCCGCATCGCCTTGTCGATCCTCATGCCGATCGCCATCCTCTCGCCGAAGCCGAGCCATGCCGCAGCGCCGGTGACTCAATTGCCGCACATTTCGATCACCACGATGGGCAAAGGCAGTCCGGTGATCCTGATCCCCGGCCTTTCAAGCCCGCGCGCGGCTTATGACGGGATTGCGCCGACAATCGCCGAACATCACGCCGTCTATCTGGTTCAGCTCAACGGCTTTGGCGGCGATGCGCCGGGCGCCAATACGCAGCCGGGCGTGATCGACGGCGTGATCGCCGACCTCGACGGCTATATCGCCAAGCACAAGCTTCGGGGCGCGGCGGTGATCGGCCATTCGCTCGGCGGGCTGATCGGCCTCGATCTCGCGCGCCAGCATCCGGCCGATGTCGGCAAGCTGATGGTGGTCGATTCGCTACCCTATGTCGGCGACATCTTCCTGCCCGGCGCTACCGTCGCCCAGGTCGAGCCGCAGGCGAAGGTGATGCGCGACAGGGAAATCGCCAGCTACGGCAAACCGGCCGACACGGCCGCGGCCACCGCGACCGCCAATGGCCTTGCGCTGAAGCCCGACAGCCGCGCCAAGGTGACCGCCTGGATCAAGCAGGCCGATCCGCGCGTCACCGGCGAGGCGCTTTACGAGGACATGACCACCGATCTGCGCCCCGACATGGCGACGATCGCGACGCCGATCACCCTGGTTTATCCCTGGTCGGACCAGTTGCCAAAGGATCGCGCCGACGCCTTCTACAAGGCGGAATACGCCAAGGCGCCGCATGTGACGTTGGTGCCCGTCGGTGACAGCGCGCATTTCATCATGCTCGATCAGCTGGCGGCGTTCCAGGCGGCGGTCGATCGCTTCCTCGGCGATTGAAGCGCCCAGCCGAAAAGAGGCTGCGTTCACGTCCCCGTCGGTTGGCCCGTCAGGTCGATCGGCGGGGCGCGGCGTCTCCATCCGAACGCGTCAGCGCCTTGAGCCGATACAGGGTCTCCAGTGCATCGCGCGGGCTCATCGCATCCACGTCGATCGATTCGATTTCGCTGCGCAGCGCATCCTTGGGTTTTTCCTCCGGCTCGTGCGCGGCGGCGGCGAACAGCGGCAGATCGTCAAGCCCTGCGGCCAGCCCGCCAGTCTTGGCCCGCCCCGCCTCCAATTTTGCCAGAACCGCCTTGGCCCTTGCGACGGCTGCCGGCGGCATCCCGGCAAGCCGCGCCACGGCGATACCGTAGCTGCGATCGGCCGGCCCTTCGGCGACTTCGTGGAGCAGCACCAGATCGCCTTTCCATTCTCGCGCACGCACATGATGCAGGCTCAGCGCGTCGCAGCGTTCGGCAAGACGCGTCAGCTCATGGTAATGCGTGGCGAACAGGCAGCGGCAGCGATTGTCCTCGTGAATCGCCTCGACTACCGCCCAGGCGATCGCGAGCCCGTCATAGGTCGAGGTGC
>JBQCEK010000132.1:0-10755 GCA_051960335.1 Sphingomonas sp. | reverse complement strand
TCCGCCGCGCTGCTTCGAGAGCTGGGCGCGGCGCTGGTGGAAATCCACGGCCAGCATGACGATCGCGGCTTGCTCGACGCGCGGGGGCACCGCGCCCTGCTGGACGCCTTCGCCGGCGTCGACCGCGCGCCGATCGCTGCCGCCTGGCAAGAATGGCGCGATGCCGAAGCCGCGCTTGCCGCCGCCCGGAGCGCACAGGACGACGCGGATCGCGACCGCGAGTGGATCGAACACGCCGTCGCCGAACTGACGGCGCTTGACCCCGAACCGGGCGAAGAAGCCGAACTCGCCGATCGCCGCGCGAGCATGCAGCGGGGCGAGAAGATCGCCGGCGATTTGCAAGCGATCGCCGATCTGCTCGATGGATCGGATGGCGGGCTGGCGCGCCTGCGGCAGGCGGCGCGCATCCTGGAACGGGTGGCGGGCGATCATCCGGCCCTGCACGAGGCGCTGGCGGCGATCGACCGGGCGATCATCGAAGGCGCACAGGCGCAGGATCACGTCGATACCGCCGCCGAGGCGCTGGCCTTCGATCCGGCAAGGCTGGAAGCCGATGAAACCCGGCTGTTCGATCTGCGCGCGCTGGCCCGCAAGCACCGCGTCCAACCAGACGATCTGGCGGCACTGACCGACGAATTGCGCGCACGGCTCGGCCGGATCGAGGGCGGCGCCGAAGGCATTGCCGCCCTGACCGCGCACGCCAGCACCGCGCGCGAATGCTATATCGCCATCACCTCGGCGCTCAGCGCAACGCGGCAAGACGCTGCCGTCAAACTCGATTTGGCGGTGGCGGGCGAGCTTGCCCCGCTGAAGCTCGATGCGGCGCGATTCCGCACGGTGATCGAACCGCTTGAGGAGCCGCAATGGTCGGCCGCCGGACGCGACCGCGTGGCGTTCGAAATCGCGACCAATCCGGGCGCGCCGTTCGGCCCGCTCGCCAAGATCGCCAGCGGCGGTGAACTGTCGCGCTTCATCCTCGCGCTGAAAGTCGCGCTGGCCGAGCAAGGCGGCGCAACGACGATGATCTTCGACGAGATTGATCGTGGCGTCGGCGGCGCGGTGGCGAGCGCGATCGGCGAGCGGCTCGCGCGGCTCGCCGAATCCGCGCAAGTGCTGGTGGTCACACACAGCCCGCAGGTCGCCGCGCGCGGGGCGCAGCATCTGCTGATCGCCAAGAGCCATGACGGCATCGTCACACGCACCGGCGTGATGGCGCTCGACCCCGCAACTCGCCGTGAAGAGATCGCGCGAATGCTGTCGGGCGCCACCGTTACCGACGAAGCGCGCGCGCAGGCGGAACGCTTGCTCGAAACGGCATGATTCCCGTGGCCGGCAGGCTTGCCGGGCCGTTTTCGCTGCCGTAGCGCTCTCGCCATGAGCGCCGCCCTGCCCAACTCCGATTCCGCCGCCGCCGATCGGCTCGCCGTGCTTGCGGCGGAAATCGGCCGCCACAATCGGCTGTACCATACCGACGACGCGCCCGAGATCAGCGACGCCGACTATGATGCCCTGATGCGCGAGAATGCCGCGATCGAGGCGGCATTCCCGCACCTCGTGCGTGCCGATTCGCCCAGCCGGCAAATCGGCGCGGCGCCTGCCGGACATCTGGCCAAGGTCGCCCATGCGCGCCCGATGATGAGCCTCGACAACGCCTTTTCGGATGAGGAGGTGGTGGAGTTCATCGGGCGGGTCCGCCGGTTCCTGCGGTTGACAGACGACGAACCGATCGCCCTGACGGCGGAGCCGAAGATCGACGGTCTGTCCTGCTCGCTCAGGTACGAGAATGGGCGGCTGGTTCAGGCGCTGACCCGCGGCGATGGCCAGATCGGCGAAGACGTGACCGCGAACGTCCGCACGATCGGCGACATCCCCGACGATCTGCCCGAATCCGTCTTCGGCCGGTCCGATGTGTTTGAGGTGCGCGGCGAAGTCTATATGGCCAAGGCCGATTTCATGGCGCTCAACGCGCGGCTGCTGGCCGAGGCGGACGCGAGCGGCAAGGAAGCGCGCCAGTTCGCCAACCCGCGCAACGCGGCGGCCGGATCGCTGCGGCAGAAGGACGCCGGGGTGACGAAATCGCGCCCGCTGCGCTTCCTAGCCTGGGGCTGGGGCGAGGTCAGCGCGCTGCCGGCGGAAACGCAGGGCGGCGTGATGGCGCGGCTGCGTGAAGGTGGGTTTCCGGTTTCCGATCTGTTTGCCGGCCCGTTCGATCTCGAAGCCGCGCTGGCGCATTACCGGCTGATCGAGGCAAAGCGCGCCGACCTGCCGTTCGATATCGACGGCGTGGTTTACAAGCTCGATCGGCTCGATTGGCAGGATCGGCTGGGCTTCGTCGGCCGCGCGCCGCGATGGGCGCTTGCCCACAAATTTCCCGCCGAGCGCGCGCAGACCACGCTGGAGCGGATCGACATCCAGGTCGGGCGCACCGGCAAGCTCACCCCCGTCGCCAGACTTGAGCCGGTGACGGTAGGCGGCGTCGTCGTCACCAACGCGACGCTTCATAACGCCGATGAGATCGCGCGGCTGAACGTCTGGCCCGGCGACCGCATCGTGATCCAGCGCGCGGGCGACGTGATCCCGCAGATCGTCGACAATCTGTCGCGCGATGACAGCCGCGGCGCCTGGCCCTTCCCCGCAACCTGCCCCGAATGCGGCTCGGACGCGGTGAGCGAGGAGGGCGAGGTCGATATCCGTTGCACCGGCGGGCTGATCTGCCCCGCGCAGCGAGTCGAGCGGCTGCGCCATTTCGCCAGCCGCGGGGCGATGGACATCGAGGGGTTGGGCGCGACCAGCGTGGAAAGCTTCTTCCGCGATGGGCTGCTCCATTCGCCCGCCGACATCTTCCGCCTGAAGGATCAGCGCGAGGCGTTGATCGGCCGCGAGCGCTGGGCGGAAACCTCGGTCGATAATCTGCTGGCGGCGATCGAGGACAAACGCGCGCCCGATCCCGCGCGCTTCCTGTTCGGGCTCGGCATCCGCCATGTCGGCGCGGTGACGGCGCGCGACCTGGTCAAGGCGTTCGGCAGCGTCGAGGCGATCGCCGACATCGCCACGCGCGCGGCGAACGATCCGGAGGCGCTGGCGGAGCTTACCGGCGTGTCGGGAATCGGCCCGGTGGTGGCGCAGGCGCTGGTCGATTTCTTTGCCGAGGAGCACAATCGAGAGGCCTGGGCGGATCTGCTGAGCGAGGTGCATCCCGCGCCCTATGTCGCCAATATCCGCGAGTCGCAGGTGAGCGGGCAGACGCTGGTGTTCACCGGCACGCTGGAGACGCTTTCGCGCGACGAGGCGAAGGCCCAGGCCGAGGCGCTGGGCGCGCGCGTTTCCGGCTCCGTTTCGGCCAAAACCGACCTCGTGATTGCCGGCCCTGGCGCCGGATCGAAGCTGAAAAAGGCGGCAGAACTGGGGGTTAGGGTGATCGACGAGCAGCAATGGAACGAAATCGTCGCCGCCGCGCGGTGATGCTTTTTTGCAACGCGAGTCGAGTCGAATGCTGCGACTGCGTCCAAGTTGATTGACTGTCATCCAAAGGACATATTTGAGGGGCAGAGGCAGGTCGCGGTGCGGGGCCGAAGCGGCCGCACAGAAGACGCACCTTCAAGGTCCTCAGGGGAAAACACTCATGCAGATTAAGCTTTTTGCGGGCGTGGCGCTTGCCGCGCTGATGATTCCGGGCGCGGCTTATGCCCAGTCGACCGGCACGACAGAGTTCGAACAGGGCGACATCGTCGTCACCGGCGCGCGCTCCACCGATGTTGCGGGGGTCAAGATTCCGGATACCGGCAAGACCCGGGTTCAGTTGACCAACGAGTTTCTTAGCCACTCGACCGCCGGCCAGTCGGTCGATGAAATGATCAACATGATTCCAGGCGTCAGCTTCAACAGCTACGACGGCTATGGCTCGTCGGGCGGCACGCTGACGATCCGCGGCTTCGATTCGAGTCGCATCTTGCAGACCGTCGATGGTCTGCCCCTCAACGACACCGGCAACTACGCGATCTATTCCAATCAGCAGATCGACCCCGAGCTGATCGACCAGGTCAACGTCACGCTGGGTTCGGTGGATATCGACAGCCCGTCGGCTTCGGCTTCGGGCTCAACCGTTGCTTATACAACCATTGTCCCGACCGACCAGATCAGTGCCCAGCTCAAGGGCTCGGTCGGCGACTTCAACATGTTCCGCGTCTTCGGATTGTTCAACACCGGCGTCTTCACACCGTGGGGAACCAAGGCGTGGATTTCAGCAACGCATCAAGACTATAACACCGCGTACAATCCGAAGGGCAAGATCCGTAAGGGGGCGTACAACGCCAAGATCTATCAGCCGATCGGCAACAACGGTGATTTCGTCGCACTTGCGGGGAACTACAACGTCAATCGCAACAACAATACGACCGACGTTTATTACGACGAGTTCCCGCTGAGCAAAAGCAGCCGCGACCTGCAGCTCAATCGCTGTCAGGTCGATGTTGCGCAAGCGGGCGTGCAGGATAACCCGAATTCTTGCGGCACGAATTACGCGGAGAGCTTCAATCCGTCGAACACGGGCAGCATTCGGCTGACGTCGTCGTTCCACCTCGCTGACAACATATTGCTGACCGTCGATCCGAGCTTCCAATATGTCAAAGCGAACGGCGGTTCGAGTGCGATCACTGGACAGGAAGGCGCCGGTCCGGGCGGCTTGTTCGGGTATATCGGCAACAGCTATTATTTCGGTGAAGACCTGAACGGCGACGGTGATACGCTGGATCACAATACCGTCGATCCGGTCACCGGAAAAACGATCCCCGGCGGCGTAAAGCTCTACGCCCCCAGCCAGACGGTCACGCATCGCTATACGCTAACCAGCTCGCTGCTTTGGAACATCGCGCCCGGCCAATCGGTCCGCATCGCCTATGCCCATGACTACGGCCGTCACCGGCAGAGCGGCCAGGTGGGTTACCTGCTCGCCAATGGACAGGCCGTCGATCCGTTCCCGATCAACGATCCGATCACTGCGGCGAATGGCGCCGTCGTCAACAAGCGCAATCGCAAGTCGTTCGCGATCCTCGACAAGGTCGGTGCCGAATATCGGGGCAAGTTCCTCAACGACGCGCTGACGCTCGATGTTGGCGTCAGCTATGCAATGATGAAGCGCAAGCTGAACAACTATTGCTTCACCACCGGCGCGAACGGGTTCGTCGATTGCATTGCGGGCGATGCCGATGACCAGGCGGCCTACGCTGCGGCTCATCCGACCGCCACGCCGCCGATCTCCAAGAACCTTTCGTACAACAAGCTGCTGCCGGCGGCGAACGTCACCTATAATTTCGCCGGGGCGTTCCAGGCCTATGCCAGCTATTCGAAGGGCGAGCAGGTTCCGGGAACCGATAACCTGTACCAGGCGCTTTATTTCGCCGGGACCGATCAGTTCGTGAATCCGACGCCGGAAACATCGGACAACTTCGATGCCGGCATCCGCTATACGAGCAGCAAAATCCAGGCGCAGGTCGGGCCGTGGTACACCATCTTCAACAACAGGCTCGGCTCGTCCTACGATCCGCTTACCGACACGACGACCTATCGTAATCTCGGCACCGTGCACAAATATGGCGTGGACGGCAGCATCTCCTATCAGCCGATCCGTGAGCTATCGCTCTACGTGTTCGGTTCGTACCTAAAATCGAAGATTCAGGACAACGTTGATGGCGGCAACTGCACGAGCTCGCTGGTTGGCACGTCACCGGAGTGCTCGACGGCAACGATCGGACAGTCCTTTGAATACCTTACCGCCGGGAAGCGTGAATCAGGTTCGCCGGTTTACACCTTCGGCGGCCGCGCCGAGCTCAACATCGATCCGATCCGGATCGGCATCGAAGCGAAGCGTACCGGCAAGCGTTATCTGAACGACCAGAACCTCGACCTGATCGCGTTCAATGGTGTGAACTACGGGCCAACGGCGCCAGCCTACACGGTCGTCAACGCTGACGCCCGCTTCAACCTTGGCTGGGCGGGTCTCAACGACAAGACCTTCCTCCAGTTGAACGTGACCAACCTGTTCGACGTCGTCTATCCGGGCAGCTTGCCGGGCGCGGTGTCGGCGAAGAATGATCCGTTCACCTACATCGGTGCGCCGCGCACCTTCTCGGCAACGATCAACGTTCAGTTCTGATCTCGGTCGAGACTATCGAGCACAAGGCGCCGTCCCCGGACCATCCGGGGGCGGCGTTTTGCTGTTGGTGGAGCGGCTATGCCAGCCCGTCACACCCCGGTGTGGAACGGCGAGAAATCGGTGCCGCGGTCGAACACGTCGACGCCTTCGGCGCGTTTGAGGAAGCCCACTACCGCATAGGTGACGGGCGTCAGGATCACTTCCCAACTCACCTTCAGGACGAACTGGCTGAGCATCACCATCAGCATCGCCTGCATCGGCCAATCCGGCAGACCCAGAAACGCGAGCGGATAGAAGATCAGGCTGTCCGCCCCCTCGCCCACGATCGTGCTGCCGATCGTTCGCGTCCACAGCCAGCGCCCCTCGGTCCAGATCTTCATCCGCGCGAGCACCCAGGAGTTCAGCAGATCGCCCGCCCAGAACGCCGCGAGCGAGGCAAGGATGATCCGCCAGCCGCTGCCGAACACGCGTTCATAGGCGGCCTGCCCCGTCCAGCCCTCGGCCACCGGCAGGCGAACGACCGTCCATTCCATCACCCCCATGAAGAAGAGCGCGACGAACCCGGTCCAGATCACCCGGCGAGCGCGGGCGTATCCGTAAACCTCGGTCAGCACGTCATCGATCACATAGGAGATCGGGAAGAACAGGATGCCAGCGCCGAACGGCCAGGGGCCGATCCCGGGCAGGTCGATCACCGATCGCTTTTCCGCGCCGATCACGTTCGACAGCAGCAAGACGACGACGAACGCCACCATCACGAAATCATAGTAGCGGAAATGCCCGCCGGTCAGCGCATTGGCGTTTACAGCGCGCGGGCGAATGGTGCGTTGATCCCCCATGCCCGCTTGTATGATGGCGGTTTCGCCGTCACGCAATCCGCGCTAACGCGGTGCCCGCCGCGCGCCCGTAGCTCAGTTGGATAGAGCACGAGACTTCTAATCTTGAGGCCGCAGGTTCGACTCCTGCCGGGCGCGCCAGTTATTTCAACAACTTGTGAAATTCCCGTCGAGGAAAATTGAAAAGTTCGCGAACAGGCAAGCGGAGATCGGGAGAAAGTCGAATGGTCAAGCGTGGTGCGTCGCTGGCATACTAAGCCGTAAGTTCATAAGTCCGAAGCCACAGCCGCATTGGTGCGAGCCAGATTTTGGCCGGGAAGATAGCGCGAGCTTGTCATACCGAGTGGCGACATGGCCGGAGCACTTCAGCCTCGAGAACAGCCATTCGATCAGGTTGCGCTTGCGGTGGAGGCGCTGGCTGAAGCGCGGCTTCCAATGCCGATTGCTCTTGAGCGTTGAGCACTATGCCCCCTGTAGCGCACCGCCTCGACGACCGATCTTTTCGGGATAAGTAAAGTAGAACGCTTGTGTCCTGCTTTAAGGCACGAAAGGGACACTTGCCATCGGCCGCCCCATCGCGTCGCAGCATTTCCTCAAAGCGCGAAACGCTGCCGGGATGGTACCGGCCCGGACGAAAAGTCTGAGGTCTTCCCGGGTCGAAGTCCACCCATTCCGCAAGAACAAAAGCCGACCAAACGCGACGTCGGCACCGCCTCGCCATTCCGCCCTATGGGTGTTTGGCGATCGATACGGCCCAAACATCGAACCTGTTTTACGGATATATATGATTAATAACTTGACTTGGACATAACTGGGTGCGAGCAAGGCCGTGAGAAGTCGCAAGAAGGCTCGACAATGCGAGAATGGGGAGGATCATGGTTCTGAAAGCAGCCATCCTATGTTCGGTTTCGTCAATAGCGGTCGCTATGACACCCGCTGCGGGGCAGACGACACCTACGACCGGCACCGACCGATCTACTGAGATGCAAGCGGCGACGCCGGCATCCGATGCAACACAGGCGGAGACGACCGGCTCGGCGGCGCTTAGCGGGAATTCGGCCGACGCAGCCGGACAAAGCGACATCGTCGTCACCGGCCTCCGGCGCAGCCTCGAATCCGCCCAGCGGATCAAGCGGCAGTCGGTCCAGCAGATTGACGCGATCGTCGCCTCCGACATCGGCAAACTGCCCGACGTTGCAGTCTCGGACACGGCGGCGCGAATCCCCGGGGTCCAAGTGGACCGCGGCGGCGGCGAGGCTGGTCGCGTGCTGGTCCGCGGACTTCCCGATTTCACGACCACGTATAACGGGCGCGAGATCTTCACCGCCGAGGCGCGTTCGGTGGCGCTGCAGGATTTCCCTGCCGGCGCGATCGCTGCGGTCGAGGTTTTCAAGACGACCACTGCCGATCTGGTCGAGGGCGGTCTTGCGGGCGAAGTGAACGTGCGCAGTCGCAAGCCGTTCGATTTCAGCGGGCTGGAGATCGCAGGCTCATTCTGGGGTCAGTATGAGAAGCGGTCGACCAAGGTCGATCCCAACGGCAACCTGCTCATTTCCGACCGGTGGGACACCGGGATTGGCGAGATGGGCGCACTGGTGAACTTCTCCTACACCCAGCTGCGCTACGTCGATTCGACGCGGTCCAATACCGACTTCATCGCTTCGCCGACGGTGCAGCCGAGCGGTTCGGTCATCCGACTGCCCGACATCCAGCGCATCGATTATGGAGTCGGCAACCGCTCGCGCCCGTCGATCAACGCGGCGTTCCAGTGGCGGCCGCACGCCGGGCTCGAATTCTACGCCGAGGCGGTGTGGCAGGGCTTCCGCAACAAGGTCTCTGACCGCGAGCTCACCGTGCCGCTTTACGGCGGCGCTGCCTATAACGACATCGTTACCGATGCAAACAGCAACCTGGTCGACAGCCTGACCGTGGTTAATCCCAACCGCCCAGAGGGCTTTCAGGGGGCGACATACGGCAAAACCGATACGTATCAATATGCGATCGGGATGAAGCTCGACCAAGATCGCTTCCACCTATCGGCCGACGCTGCACGAACGGCCAGCCGATTCCTCGACTCGGTCTACAGCTTCGACACGGCTTATGCCGCGCCGCAGACAGTGACGATCAACACCGGACTTGGCGGCGATGCGTTCGGCCCGACATTCAGCTTCGCGAATGCGAACCCGGGATCGTCAGACAATTACATCTTCCGGGGCTTCTTCGATCGGCAGTTGATTGCGAAAGGCGAGGATTGGCAGGGTCGCATCGATGCCGGCTATGACACCGACCTTCCGTTCCTGAAGAAGATCGAGGTCGGCGCGCGTTATGTCGATCGTGATGCGCATTTCGAGGACGGCAGCCGCTATGCCTACCTCGAGGGCCAGCGCTTGCCGCTCTCAGCTGTCCCCGTCGACTATGCTACGTTTCAGAGCGGTTTCCCGAAGGATGGCCTAGCGACCATCTACGGCTACTACACGCCGACCTATAGCGGGATCCGGAATAATGTCGCGGCCTTGCGCGACTTCGTCGGATTCGATGCTGGATCGCCACCCCCGGATCCGCTGGCGACATACACCTCCAACGAGAAGTCATACGCCGGCTACGGGCAGATTCGCTACGACGTCGGCAATCCCGACGGACTGCATGCCGACGGCGTCCTCGGCGTCCGCGTCGTACACACCGATCTGTCGATTGCCGGCACGTCGGTCTCAAACGGCGCCTATACGCCGATCGATACCTCGACGAGCTACACCGACTGGTTGCCCAATGCGAGCGCGCGCGTCCACTTCAACGACGAGTTGCAGCTGCGCCTTTCGGCGACGAAAACGAGATCCCGTCCGGGATTTGCCGCCTATGATCCGGCGGTGAACTCGGGCTCGGTTCCGGGCTGCGAATTCGATCCCACCACCAATGAGATCATTCCGGCCGCGCAGAACCCCAATGCCGCCAGCTGTATCCGTGGCGGGTCGAGCGGCAATCCGAATCTGAAGCCGTTACGCTCCACTAACTATGACGCGTCGCTGGAGTGGTATTTCAGCCGTACGGGCTCGGCCGCTGTCGCCGTCTTCCGGCGTGATCTCAACGGCTTCATCTCCTATTACAACGTCGATACCGTCGATGAGAATGGCTACACGCTGCGCGTGAATCAGCCCTTCAACACCGGCAAGGGACGGATCGACGGATTAGAGGCGTTGTTCACGACGTTCTTCGATTTTGCAGGCACACCGAACTGGCTGCATTCGTTCGGCATCGACGCCAACCTGACCTATCTCGACGCTAAAACCGGCGTGCCCGCCGAAATCGGCGGAGCTGTGCAGCAGACGCAGATCGTCGGGGTATCGCCATGGACGTACAACGTCGCTGCAATCTTCGAGCGGGGCCCGGTCTCGATGCGATTGTCCTGGAACCATCGCAGCCACTATCTCTCTACGTTTCAGCTGCGCGGGAACGACGTCTACACCGAGCATGTTCGCGGAATCGGTCGTCTTGACTTCTCCAGCAGCTTCGACGTGACGAAGAAGCTGACAGCGACGTTCGACTGGACGAACATCCTCGCCAAACCGTTCCGTTCGGACCTGACCTACGACTATGCCGACGGGACAAGCGCGAGCTTCCCCCGCGCCGTGCGCTTTGAAGAGTCGGTCATCTCGGTGGGCGCCCGGTTCCGCTTCTAGTCTAGCCTGGCACCCCGAGGAGCCGCGCGAGCCCTCAGGCATCAAGAAAATGGGCCGGAACCGGAGAAAGTCTTCCGTTCCGGCCCTTTTTTCG
>JBQCEK010000131.1:0-11031 GCA_051960335.1 Sphingomonas sp. | reverse complement strand
CCATGCCGGCACCTATCGCGACGAACCTCGTCTACGCCGCGCCCTATGACACGACCAATTATTCGGCGATCGGCCGGGTCATCGGCCTGGAGGTGTCGCACAAATGGTGATTGGTACCTCATTGCGTCGCCAGGGTAGGCTCGCAAGCGTGGGAGCGGCCTTTGCAATTGGCTTTATGGCATCGCCGGCGCATGCCACCGGATGCGCCGTTTTCGCCCCGTCCCCGGTGACCTCAGGCCGCGAGATCTCGGTCACTCCGCGCGAACTCAGCTTGTTGCGAGAATTCGGACAGAGCGACAACACAACAGGTCAGGGACCGGGGTTCGGCGTGTCGCCGGATGGCGGAAGGGTCGCGCTCGTCGTTCGCCGCGCCGATCCGGCGCACAACCGATTCTGCCAGGCGCTGGTCATCGCGTCGCAGGGCGCTGGTGCTGCGCCTGTCGTGTTTCCGCTCGCCGTGCAACCGATCCATCAGCCTTATGAAATGCGCGGCGTGCTCGCGCCCGACGGCCTGATCAGCGCCAACCCACCGCGCTGGTCGTCGGACGGCGACACGATCGCCATCCTGGCGGCTCGACGCGGGATCGTTCAGGTGCTCGGCATAAGCGCCAAGACAGGTAGCAGTCAGTTTCTCACGGATGCCCCTGGCGGCGTGATCGATTTCGCGTGGTCGCCAGGTGGGAAAGCCCTTATCTATTCGACCCGGGCCGGACTGGCGACATTCCGCGCCGCGACAGATCGCGAGGCGCTTCGCGGTTACCATTATGACGCCCGGGTGGTGCCGACGACGTCGCCGCGGCCGCAGCCACCTTCAGCGCTCCCGATCTCTCACCGCACCGTTTTTCTCTCGACAGCCAGTGATCGGCCAGCGAGCGCTGCGGAGCGCGCGCTGCTCGATCCAGCGTCGGCATCCGAAAAGCAGGACGACGCCATCGCAACGGCGAGTCTGCCCGGAGGCGAGCGGGCGTGGCTCGCCCCAGCCGATCATTCCAGCTGGCAGCCGGTCATCAACCTGTTCGCGACCGTCGATGGCACCAGGGTCGCCTGCAATGCACCAGCATGTTCTGGTTACCTAACCAATCTCTGGGCGGATGGGCGACACTTTCTTTTTCTCCGGCGAGAGGGCTGGGGAGACAGCGTCACGGCCCTATACAGCTGGCGACCGGGGAGGGCGCCGCAACGATTGTTTGCCACCGAAGATCTTCTTGCCGGGTGCGACGCAGCTGCTGGTTCGCTTATCTGCGGGCGCGAGGCATCGCTTCAACCGCGCCGCTTGTGGACGTTCAACATCGAAACCGGGCGACAGTCGATCCTCTTCGACCCCAATCCCGGCTTCGCCCACTATGCCCTGCCGCGCGTAGAGCGTCTCCACTGGGCCGATCCATTAGGCGTGCAAGGCTATGGCGATCTGGTGGTGCCACGAAGCGCGGCGCCACCGGCCGGCTACCCCATGATCATCGTACAATATCGGACCCGGGGATTTCTCAAGGGCGGGATCGGCGATGAATTTCCCATCCTCGCGTTCGCCGCCCATGGCTTTGCGGTGCTCAGCATCGAAAATGCTCCCGACTATGCCTCGCTCGTTACCGACCCGTCGGTCCGGACGCCTACCCAGGCGATTCGCTTCGATAATACGGACTATCACGCTCGCAAACTGCAGTTCGCCAATTTGATGGGCGGTATCAACGAAGCCGGGGAGCACGCTTCGATCGACATGCGGCGAGTCGGCATCACCGGTGTAAGCGATGCCTCATCGAGCGCTGTCTACGCGCTCAACAACAGTCACCTCATTGCGGTAGCGTCATTGGGCTCGCCGGTATGGGATCGCTTCATGTTCGCGGTCGGCGGGCCGGCGCTGCGCACGGCGTTCTCCGATTACGGCTTTCCGTTCGATGGTCCGGCCGCCGAGGCGTTCTACAAGCCGATTGCCCTTGCGCCGAACCCCACGACCTTGCGAACGCCGATGTTGCTGCAATTCCCTGGCGAGGAATATCTTGCCGGGCTGGGAGCGATTTCGGCTCTCGAAGCAGAGCACGCCCCCATCGACGTCTACGTGTTTCCCGGAGAACCACACGTGACGGGGCAACCGGCACACCGATTGGCAATGTACAGGCGCAATCTCGCCTGGTTCGACTTTTGGCTGCAGGGTCGCGAGGACGAGGATGATGCCAATCCCGAGGAACTCGGGCGCTGGCGCACACTTCGCGCTCAGCTCTGTCCCCGCGTCGTCGAGGGCGACGCGCCGATCCAGCTCTGCACCCAGGATTCGACATCGACCAGTCCGGTCACCCGAAGATAGCCATCCCCGTGCAACGGCCCTTGTCTCCCGAGAGCCTGGTCGACGGCGTCGAGATCGATCAGCCCCTGGGCGGCAAGGTGACCGTCCCGCAGCATTTCACGAATCGCCTGCCGCTTCGCCGTCACCGTGCGGGCGTCGAATGCTCCCGGACTTCCCTTGCCGCGACGATCGATCACCTCGGCCGGCAGTCGACTGCGAAAGGCCGCGCGAGCGACCATGCGGTTCATGCCGTCACGGCACCACAGCCACGTCGGGATCCGCAAACAGGTTTCAATTACCGGCTGTGACATGAGCGGGGCGATCACCGGTACCTTTTGGGCGGGCACCACCGCCTCAAGATAGTTCTGTATACCTACAAGCCCGGCGACATGAGCCCGCTTTCCCGGAAGAGTCCCGGCGGGAATGGTTTCGAACCAGGGATGGGATTCCGGCCTGCCTGCCCCAGCGATCGCCACCTGCGTCAACAAGCGCGGGTTTTGGCGCCAACGAAATCGTCCTCGGTCGACCAATATCTTCCGCAGCGCCGCGCGTCGGATCTGCCACCGGGATACCTGCGTCATCCTCGACAGACTGTCGAGCACGGCATGACGGACGTGACGCGACTGGCCGTCAACCACGGCGTCCAGATATGGCGTCGATGACGTCAGAAAGCAGAAGACGTTGTCGCCGCCGCCGCCATGAAACAGCGCCTCGGCCCCGGTCATCACTACAGTCTCCGCCCAGATCTGGTCGAACGCCTGCGCGAACAGGCGCGATACTGGTCTTGGCAACGACGCCGCATTTGATCGTCGGGGATCGATCGCTTCGATGGTCATCTCACGCTCGATCAAGTCGACTTCCTGCCGCTCAGCGACCGCCCTTGCATATTGCCGCTCGTCGCCGAGCCGCTCATGGGTCGCGAGCGTGACAGCCGCTACCCCGCTGGTCATGCAGGCGGCGACGATCGAGGAATCGAGACCGCCCGACAGACTGACCAGAGGCCGGGAGTAACGCTTCGACCAGGCGCCGACGGCATCGACGACCGCGTCGCGCACCGCTTCAGCGGCCTTGCGGGGATCGTCGATCCGCCGATCGCGCGAGGTGAATGACCAGGGAGCCCACACCCGATCGATGCCGGCCGGCTCGTTTCCAACGGTAAGGCGGCAACCAGGCATCAGCTCCCGAACGCCCGCGATACAGGTGCGGCGTGTTCGACGATCGGGCCACAGCAAGTGCGCGGCAACGCCCTGCCAGTCGATCTCGCTGCGGATCAGACCGAGCGATGCGCAGACACGAACGTCCGACGTGACGACATGGGCGTTCGGCGATTGCGACACGTAGCAAGCGGCGGCGCCGGATGGATCTCGAACGATGGCGAGGCCACCGCGCTCGTCGGCAAGGAAGGCAACATAGCTTCCCCAATAGTGCTCTATCAGGGACGCGCCGCCGCTATGGTGACACGCATCGATTTCGGATTCCGTTAGTCGCGAGGCCCGACGTCCCGTCTGGCGGCCGAACAGCGTACCGATGATGGTCCCCCGTCCGCCACCGAGGTCGGTCCGGTCGGTACCGGTATCGCAAACGAGGAGCAATCTCGGAAGGTCGAGGGCGATGGCCAGTCCGGGTACGCGTTGCAACGCGCAACGCATCGCGTCACACTCATGACCCACCACGGCGATGTAACGCGCGCTCATCGGACGATGAGGATCGGCTCGAATGACGCAGCGTGGTCGACCTCCTCATTGAGCAGCCGATCACCCGACTGGACCCAGCAATGCGCGGAGAACGGCTCCGCCCTGACCGCGATCACAAGCTGCGCAGGGCAGGCCGCCGATCGAAGGTGGCGTGCCAGGGCCAACGAGCGCAAGAGGCAGGCATCGTGCGTCGTAGCGTGTCCCGACAGCCAGTCGTGCGCGCTGACGATGCGGTCACGGCGGTCCTCCATCGCTGCGCTCGAGTGCACGGGAACGGCTTTGGTGTGCGCGACCTTGACCAGCGCGGCACGAAGGCCGCCGAAGCCTATCAAGAGCCGCGCGCCGATGAGATGGCGGACCGCTGACAGGCGAACCGCCCAGCCAATCCTGTCGTCGGCGGCCGGGCGATTGACCAGAGCGCTCATTGAGTGGGGTGCCAGCAATGACCGAAAACTTTGCGCACTGGCCTCGATGCCGGTGGCCGCGGTTAACGCTCGGCGCGCTCGATCTGAGATCTGCTCATCCGCCAGCATTCTCAGCAGCGCGTCGTTTTCGACGGGCGAGAGTGCGAAATAGCGATCGAGCGCACAGTCGAGGAAGATGGCATGGCCATGTACGACAGCAAGCGCCATGTCAGGAACGGGGTTTGTCGGCATGGCGCGCGACGCTGCCAAACGGGGGCGGCGGTTCATCGCCGCCCCTCGCCAGGCCTCAGTCCCGGCTCAGCCCGAACGCCGGCAGCAGGCCGATTCCCTCGGGGGTACCAACGTGGCCACCCTTGGTTTCGCGGCTCGCCTTGCCGAGGTCGACGACCTTGCGGGTCACATCGTTGCGTTTCATCGCTCTTGCTCCTGGTTGCTCGCCGCCCGATTGCGGCATTGCCAATCCTTCGCCGAACGACGCAGATCTCCAAGCCGATACGCGGCATATCTGACGCTAAATATCCGGCCGTGTCGTCCACAGCGCAGGGCCGGCGGTCGCAGGCGTGGAGGCGCGGAACAACCGGCGATTATGCGCGCCTCCGGGACAGTATCATCGCCTCGAATGCCCTGATTGTCTCGGCATCGACGCGATCAGGGATCGATCCGAGGTCATGCCCGCCCGCGTCCTGCAACATCATTGTGCCACTTGGGGGCACCACGTCGCAGGCCACGCGCAATGTCGAGCCGAGTGTGGTGAGTTCTCTATTCAGCGTCTCTGCAAACCGGTGAAAGAGGACCGTATCGGTTGTCGCCATCTCGATCTCCCAGCGCCCGGTCAGCCGGCGACGCGGATACGATCCACGTCGGCGCTGAACCGGGTGTTGGAAACCTAAGACAAGCAAAGGCGCGAACGCCTTTAGGCCGGGGGCCCTGGACATACACGTCCGCCACCCGGTCGCTCGAAGCTCCGACTCTTGTCTTGGGGTTTCCACGCCCCACGCTCCCCCAACGAAGGAGCGCGATACCGCTTCTAGCGGATCGCGGGGCAGACGCGCAATCGACCTTGGAGTGAGAACGACGACGGCATCAGCCGCCGCTCAGCAGTAGGGCAGCCGCCTCGCGCCAGGCGCGCAACAACAGGCCGAGTGCGTCGAACAAAGGCTCCGAAAGGGCGATAAAGGTGCGGCGCCCGTCATGCGGGTCGGCGCGCGCGATGAACCCGCCCCGCTGCACGAGCATGCGAATGCGACGCAGCGCCGTGCTCTGGGGCACGCCGGCCCCGATCACCAGGCTCGACATGGCGATCTCGTCACCGGCGACCTGCGCGACGAACAGGTCGAGCATCATGTCCCAGACCGGATCGGCGAAATGCTCGCGTCCCAGCGCCTGCTCGCGCCGGCGACGCTGCTGGAGGAGCAGCCGTGCGAACCGCGCCTCCTCGACGAAGTCGCTGCCCGGCGGATCGGTCCCGCTTCGCATGGCGCCGCCGGGCGTCATCGGGGCTCAGCCGAGACTGGCCGCGCGCCCGCCCTGGCGGCCTGACCAGTGCGCCGATTTGCGCACCGGTCAGGCCGCCAAGCCGTCGAGCGAGGCGTGATATTGCTCGATCAGCGCCTGCTGTTCGGGGCTCATGTCGTCGGCGAACCGGAAGAAGTCGGGCGGGTCGCCGCGCAGAAGCTCGGCCGGGCTGCGGCCTTCGAAATTGTTGAGACCCGCAAAGCGCTGGCGATAGCCGACCAGATCGGCCAGCGCCGGGCTGAAGCTTCGGGCAACCGATGGCGGATAGGCGAGCCACGGATTTTCGTCGGGGAGCAGCCAGTCATGGCAATAGCTGAAGATCATCCCGCGGCGCGGCGCCGCCGAGCGGTTCGCGCCTCCCGAATGCAGCGTCTGCCCCAGGAACACGATCGCCGAGCCCGCCGGCGCGACTGCTGAAAGCGCGTCGGCCTCGCGCGGCAGCATCTCGTTCCAGTCGCCGTGGTTGCTGCGCGGCCAGACCCGCGTCGCACCATTGGCCGCGGTGAACGCGTCGAGCGCCCACATCACGTTGACCATGTAGGTCACAGGCGGCGTCTTCGCGCAGCGCCACATGTCATGGTCGCGGTGCGGCGTCTGGACTGGCGCGCCGGGATGGATCTCGATCGCCTGGGTGAGGTTGAGCTGGACCGACGCGTCGCCGAGCGCGGCTTGCGCCAGCGCCATAATCACGGAATGAAGCGCGAAGACATCGGGATCGCGCAACCGTGTCAACAATCGCCCGAAGCGTTTGGTGGTGTGGCCGTAGAACAGACCGTCGCAGCATGGCGCCTGCTCGAAACACGGCGCCAGATCGTCGCGCGCGCGCTCGAGCGCCGACGGGCCGATGGCATTTTCGAGGATAAGATATCCGTCGTCGCGCAGTCTTTGCGACAGCGCCACGACATCGAGTGCGCCGGTCGACGCGTCATAGGTGTTCATTGTTCTTCTCCGACTTAAGCGGCGAGGGGTAGGTCGAACTCGACCACGCGCATCATCGTCGGCTCGAACGCCCAGTCGGGCGCGAGCTGGTGCAGCGTCTGCGAAGTGATGCGGATTTCGAGCGCCCCGAGCAAACACCCCCCCGTCATCTGCGGCAGGCCGAGCGGGCGGACGTCCCAGCCGGCAGCCAGGATCTGGCTCAGCCACCCCATTTCGGCGACGCCGGTGTACGAGCGGATACCCGCCATCAGCGCAAATTCGACAAACGACCGGACCAGTTGCTTACGTGCCGCGAGCCGCGCGGTACGGCCGATCCCGGCGGCCAGGCAGAAGCGAGTGATCTCGCGGACGTCGGGACCACGCGGCACGTTGCCCTCGCACAGCTGCGGGAAGAGGTTGCCGAGAATATGCGGCCGATCGGTCCGGAGCAGTCGCGCCGAGGCGAGATGGGCGCCGGTGGCGGGGTCCCGTACCACCAGGTAGACCGCTTCGTCGTCGTCGAACGCGTCGCGCTCGTAGGTGCCGTCATGCGGTATCGGCCAGCCGAGCAGGTCGACGAACACGCGTTTGCGCGCCGCGTGCATCGCCGCCAGCACCTGCGTGTGCCGATCGCGATTGTAGCGGTTGATGAGGGTGACCATTGCCGTCTCCTTTGCGTGAGACTGCTGGTCGACCATATCGGCCGGCGCCGTGCTTCCCCCCTTTAGGGGGGAGGGAGCATCAGGACGTCGCTGAGCGCGATCTGCCCGTCGTAAACGACACGCAGGACGAGCGGCGTGCGGCGGCCGACGCCGTAGCGATGGCGCGCCTCGTCGAGATATTCGGTGACCGTATCCTCGGCGATGCCCAGCGCGAGGGCGGTTTCGCGGCCGCTGTAGCCGCGCCCGGCGAAGACGATGCAATCGAGCTGACGCGGCGAAAGGCGGGGCGGGGGCTCGGGGCTTTTGGCGCGCTTGCGGCCCAGGCGGCGGGCGGCATGAAAGGCATAGGCGCCCGACAGCTGGGCCGCCGGCAACGACGCGGTCGGCAATGCATGCCCGGTCGCTACCGCGAAGCTGCACGAGCCGTTGGCCTCGCCGGGAATGTTCGCCGGTACCGTGAACCCGTCATCGATCCCGGCTCGGCGCGTGCGCTCGCGCACCCGTCGATGCGCAGGCGTCACCGTGATGAGCCGGGCAATCTGGTCCCAGGCGAAGCCGACGTTGATCCGGTGACTGGCAAGGTGAACCGGGTCGCTCGTCGCCATGCGTTCCTCGAGATATTCTTCGACCCATGGGGCAGGATAGGACCATAAGGCGATTGCCTCTCCACCATCCTCGCGCAGGTCGACGTGATGGACCAGCGCGAAATAGTCGAACCCGAGCCGGCAGGCGTGATCACTCAGCAGGTCCTTGAGCTCGGACGCAAACCGACAGCGCGCCGCTGCGCTGACGAACCGCTGCACCTCTTCGAATTGTCCCATCGCAACTTCCCCGATGCTGCAAGGCGACGATGTGCCGCCATGGACAGATCAATCACACCCGGCGGCGTCAGCCGAAAACAATAAGGACCAGACTGGCACCAACCCGTAAGAATGTGACAACGCAAACAGTAACCTGCATCTTGGTGTTCTTGCATGGACAGGCGGTGATCCGTCGTCCTCGATCCGACACCTCTATGACATGTCGTATTCTGCGCTCATTCGGCGGCGGCCTCGTCGGCCGACAGCGCCAGCAGAATGACTCGCGACGCAATCGAGCGGCGGCGTCTGTGATAGCGGCGCAGCAATCGACCGAGCAGCGCGGGTAAAGCCGCGGCACGCTCGATCGCCGCCACTTCGTCCGCCGCGTCGGGAAGCAATTGCGCCTCGAGTCGGCGATAGCGATCGAGCCGATCATCGATCCGGGCCATCACGCGGACAAATTCGGCATTCCCGGTCGCCCGTGCCAGCGCGGCGAAGAACTGTCGCGCCCGTTCAGGGGCTCCGGCGGCACCTTCCGGAGGCAGATCGATGTCGGCGCCACGCGACCAGCGAAGCGCCAAAGCGGTCAAACGCTCATGCAGGTCGATGAGCGCGACCAGGTCGGTTTCGCCGACCGGTGCCGGTCGCAGGCCGCCCTTCGGATGCAGGTCGAGCAAGTCCTCGCCGAGCAGCCGCATCGCTGCTTCGCGCACTGGCGTCGTGCTGACATCATAGCGGGACGCGAGTTCGGCGAAATCGAGCCGGACATGGACGCTGAGGTATCCGCTCGCCACGTCTTCCTTGAGTCGCAGATAGACGCGCTCGCTGATCGTATCCGGGTCGCTCATTCACCCGTCCTCGCCACTCTCGACCGAAGGGGTCGGCGCGCACGTCGCCGCGGCCCGCAGTGAACGGAAGCTGATGGACCCGCGCAGGCGCGGCGACAACGAGAACAAGTGCCGGAGTGGCTCGATCACAAAAGGAAGCCGCGGCCCTCGATCGCTCTCGGTGCGGGACGATCCGTTTCCAGCCTGGTCCTATGGCGGTCGCGCGACGACGCAACCCGCCGCCTCCAGGGCCCGGGTTGCATGGCCTTTGGCCATGCGGCCCGCGCCAGCCCTGCGCGGCGGGTTTCCCGGCGCTGAAGCGCCGGTGCGTCGCCGACGCTCGGCCCGCCATTGTCGGACCGACTTCGATCGGGATCGTCCGATCCGCACCGGAGCCGAATTCATGCGCTTTCTCGCTACTCTCTTTCGCCATACCGGGCTCTGGCTCGGCATCCGCCGGCGGGCGTCGCCCCTCCATATCCATCCTGGCGCGCGCCTTCGCGCGGCCTGCACGCGGCTCCCCGAGCCGGCGCGGTCGGTCTATCTGCTGAGCGCGCGCGACGGCCTGTCCTTCGTCGAGATCGCCGTGCGGCTCGACATGTCGGTCGCCGTCTTCGAGCGTGAACTCGCGACCGCGCTCTACCGGCTGGCAAGCGACGATATCGGCGTGACATCGGGTCCGCTCGACAGCTAGGTTCGAGCATGATGCGAACCGATCTCGATCACCTGCCGGCGGCCAAGCAGCGCGAACTCGAGCGTGTCGTCGAAATCCTTTTTGAGGAATTCGGCGACGCCAACGGTCTCGCTACCGGCAAGCGCAAGGCCGGGCGTATCCTCAAGATCATCCTGTTCGGGAGCTACGCCCGCGGCGGCTGGGTCGACGAGCCGCATACCGCCAAAGGCTACCAGTCCGATTACGACCTGCTGATCATCGTCAACCAGGACGAGCTCACCGATCGGGCAACCTATTGGCATCGCGCCGAGGAACACCTGATCCGCGAGATGACCATCACAAGGACGATCCGGACGCCGGTCAATTTCATCGTCCACACGCTCCAGGAAGTGAACGACGCGCTGGCGCACGGCCGCTTCTTCTTCATCGACATCGCCCGCGACGGCGTCGCGCTTTACCAAGCCGACGACAAGCCGTTGCACAGCCCTCGTCCCAAGACGCCGGCCGAGGCGCTCGCGCTGGCGCAGGAATATTTCGACGAGTGGTTCCCCAGCGCGGGCGAGTTCTTCGACGATCTCAAATCAAATCTGGAGCGAGGCCGGTATAAGAAGGCGGCCTTCGAGGCCCATCAAGCAGTCGAGCGGCTGTATCATTGCGTCCTGCTGGTCTGCACCTTCTATACGCCCCACGTGCACAACATCGCCTTCCTGCGCAGCCAGGCCGACAAGCTCGATGCACGGCTCGTCCACATATGGCCTCGCGCGACGCGGGCCGACCGGGCGCGGTTCGAGAAGCTCAAGGAAGCCTACGTCAAGGCCCGCTATTCGAAGCATTATCGGATCAGTGCCGATGAATTGACCTGGCTTGCCGAAATAATCGAGGATCTCGGACAGGCCGTCCATGCAGTCTGTTCGGATCGCTTGCGCGCGCTGGCACAAGCGGTGGGTTGATCCGCGGCGCGCAACGGCCCCTTAAGCTGGACTGACCGCGTGTGACTTAGGGCGCGTGGACATATTTCCATGAGAGTGTGCAACCAGAGCCGGTCGATCGTTTCAGCACCATTAAATGTCGTGTGTAGCCGAAACCCTTCGTTGACATGGGCCTGCGCGCTTAGGCTTGCATCGGATTTTCCTGCGGGCGACTAGGACGGTGAATGACCATGAGCAGGGTCCCCGATGGTGAACTATCCGGTGTGAGGAACGACACGATTTGACCGACACAGGTTTCTTCTACACGCCT
>JBQCEK010000130.1:0-8426 GCA_051960335.1 Sphingomonas sp. | reverse complement strand
TTCTCCAGCTTGTCCTGCACCTTGGCGCGCTTGCGCATGCCGGCGGTATCGATCAGGCGCACCTGCCGGCCCTGCCACTGCCAATCGACGGCGATCGAATCGCGGGTGATGCCGGCTTCCGGCCCGGTGATCATGCGATCTTCGCCGAGCATCCGGTTGACCAGCGTCGATTTGCCCGCATTGGGCCGCCCGACGATCGCCAGCTTGAGCGGCGCATCGGGGCTCTCGTCGTCTTCCTCGGCCGGCTCTTCGGCCTTGCCCTCGAGATGCGGCAACAGCGCCTCGAACAGATCGGCGACGCCCTCGCCATGTTCGGCCGAGAGCTGAACCGGATCGCCAAACCCGAGCGCGAGCGATTCGAGAATGCCCGCTTCGCCCGCGCGCCCCTCCGCCTTGTTCGCAACCAGGATGACGGGCGTCGTCGCGCTCCTCAACCAGCGCGCGATCTCTTCATCGAGCGGCACGATCCCGGCGCGCGCGTCGATCAGGAACAGCGCGACATCGGCCTGGCGCACCGCCGCCTCGGTCTGTTGGCGCATCCGGCCCGGAAGCGTCACCGCGTCCTGATCTTCATAACCGGCGGTATCGACGACCCGGAAATCGAGCCCGAGCAGATGCGCGTCACCCTCCCGCCGGTCGCGCGTGACGCCGGGCAGGTCATCGACCAGCGCCAGCTTCTTGCCGACCAGGCGGTTGAACAGCGTCGATTTGCCGACATTGGGTCGGCCGATGATCGCGACGACGGGAAGCTTAGCCATGAGTGCCTTCTAGCGTGCGCCGACGCGCACGCCAGTCGCTTCGATATGTGCCGGGATCAGCGGTAGGCCATGATCTGCCCGTCGTGATCGAGCAGATACAGGGTGTTTTCGGCAACCACGGGGGACAGCGAGAAGGACGATTTCGTCTCCATCGTCTGCTGGATGTCGCCCGTCTGCGGCGACACGAAGGCGACCTGACCGAGCGAATTGACCAGAACCAGGCGATTGCCCGCCAGCACCGGCCCGGTCCAATAGATCGCGTCCTTGCGCTTCTTCATATTCTTGAAGGCCGGCAGCTGGCTGATCCAGCGGATCTTGCCGGTGCCGCGCGCGATGCACACCAGCTTGGCGTCATCGGTGACGACAAACACCCATTCGCCCGCCACCCACGGCGTCGAGAGCCCGGCGAAATCCTGTTCCCACAGGCGCTGGCCAGTGACGATTTCCAGCGCGACCATGCGACCGCCCTGCCCCACGGCATAAACCTGACCCTGATCGATCACCGGATCGGCATCGATATCGGCGAGGCTGGAAACCGAGGTGGTGATGCTGGTGCGCGAGAGCGTGTCGCCCCACAGCGAGCGGCCGTTTTCGTAGCGATAGGCGTTGAGTTCACCCGAGGAGAAGCCGGCGACGACCGTGCCCTGCGCCGCCGCTGGCGCCGCGACACCGAACACGCCCTGCGATTCAAGCGACCCCGAAGCCGTCCACGTAACCTTCCCATCGGCTTCGCCAAGCGCATAGAGCTGATTGTCCTGGCTCAATACATAGACCTGACCATTGGCCAGCGTCGGCGCGCCGCGCAGCGGGCCGCCCGGCTTCGCCCGCCAGATCACCGAACCATCATTGGCGTTGAGCGCCACGACATCGCCTACCCCGTCCGTGGCGTAGAGCTTTCCGTCATCGTAGCTGACGCCGCCGCCGAAGCGCGCGCTTTCATACCGGGAACCCTGGGCGATTTCGGTCGTCCAGCCGGCCGCGCCGGTATCGGCGGCGAAGCTGTGCACCACGGCATTGACGTCGATGACATACAGATGCCCATTCGCGACGACCGGCGCAGCGGCAAGCCGTGCGCGATCCGATCCGCCGGCAATCTTCGCCGTCCAGGCGCGGTTCAGCGACTCGCCAAGCGCCAGATGGCCCATGGATTTCGCCGCATTGCCGCCGGATTGGCTCCATTCGGTGTTGGGCACGGGATCGGGCAGCAGCACCTGCACATTGGCAAGCGAAGGATCGGCCTTGATGTCGTTTTCAGACACCAGGATCGGCACCCGATCGCCCAGCACCGGCGTCTTTTTGCCGCCGCCCTTGAAAATACCGCACGCGCTGAGCGCCATCAGCGCCGCAATTGCGACAGGCGCCCTCACCGACTTCATCATTTCGCTGCCTTGTCCTTGTTCTGGTCGCCAGCGCCGTCGTTCAGTAACGCGGCCATCTGAACCGCGCGTTGACGAAGCGAATCGGGCACCGTGTCATCCTGCGCGATCTGGCTGAACAGCTTGCCGGCAAGATCGGGCCGCTTCTGCTGCATGTAAGCGATCGCGACCATCTCCCCGGCGCTGCCGAACCACGGATTGCCCTTCACCGCAAGCGGCCGCAACCGATCGATCACGGCTTGCGGCGCGAGACTGTCATATTCAGCCGAGGTCTGGCGAACCAGCGCGAGATCGCGGAACGGCTTGGCCAGCGAGCTATCGTTGGCGATCGCGGCGAACTTCGCCGCTGCGCCCTTCAGATCGTTCTTGCCGAGCAACAGATCGGCCTGGCTGAACTGCGCCATCGCGCGGTAGCCGTCTTTGCCCGACTGCGCGAGCGTGGCGAGCGGCTTGGCCGCATCGTCGGGCTTGCCGCTGCCCATCGAATCGATCGCCGCCTGAAATTGTTCGCCCTGTTCGCCGGCGACCTTTTCCTGATGGTAGCGCCAATACAGCGTCCCGCCGAGCGCGAGCAGGGCGACCACCACCAGCGCGATGATCCAGGCGCCGTAGCGACGCCCGAACGCCATCATTTCGTCGCGGCGCAGTTCCTCGTCCACCTCGCGCATGAAGACTTCGTTTTTCGGGGGCGTGGTAGCCAAGATTTACTCCATCGGGACAGGAAAGGCGCGGACCTTAGCCGCGCGGACGACGAAACGAAAGCGAATCAATCCTTGGCGGCGTAGGTCTGCGCCGGTTCCGGAAAGGCGCGGGAACGGACGTCGCGAGCATAGGTTTCCACCGCGGCGGAAATGCGGCCGGCCATATCGTCGAAGCGCTTCACGAAGCGCGGTGTCCGCTCGAACAGGCCAAGCATGTCCTCCGTGACGAGCACCTGCCCGTCGCACTGCGCGGACGCGCCGATGCCGATCGTCGGGCAATCGATCGATCGCGTCAGCTCGATGGCGATCGGCTCGACCACGCCTTCGATCACCAGGCTGAACGCGCCTGCCGCCGCGATCGCGCGGCCGTCATCGATGATCTTCGACGCTTCCTCCTGGCTGCGGCCGCGCGCGCCATAGCCGCCCAGCGCATTCACCGCCTGCGGCGTGAGGCCGACATGGCCCATCACGGGAATCCCCCGTTCGGACAGGAAACGAACCGTCTCCGCCATCGCCGCGCCGCCTTCCAGCTTCACCGCGGCCGCGCCCGTCTCCTTGAGCAGCCAGGACGCGCTTTCGAACGCCTGCTTCGGCGACGCTTCATAGCTGCCGAACGGCATGTCGATGATCACCATGCTGTGATAGCTGCCGCGCACCACCGCCGCGCCGTGCGCCGCCATCATGTCCAGCGTCACCGGGATCGTCGATGGCAGGCCGTAAATCACTTGCCCCAGGCTGTCGCCGACCAGCAGCATATCGCAGTGCGGATCCAGCAGCTGCGCCATCCGCACCGTATAGGCGGTGAGCATGACCAGCGGATCGCCCGCGCCCTTGCGCTTGCGGATCGCCGGCACGGTGATTCGCTTCATCGGCGCAGCGACAGGGGTCGCGCGGCTCGTCGAGCTGTCGATCGTGTAGGTAGTGGACATGGCCGACGCTCTAGCGGCTCGATCGTAGCCGCGCCAGCGTGGCAGCAAGTGGGAGTCGAACTCGCTTGACTCGATGTTTTATTTTCTTAACATATGGTCATTGATTGGTGACATGGAGTTGGCTCATGGCGTTCAAGGAAAAGCTGGCATGGGTGACCCTTGGGTCAATGCTCATCGCCTATGGTGCGTATTTCACAAAGCTGACCAGCGCCGCGCGCGCCGGGCCTCCGCCGATGATGAATATGCTGATATGGTTCTCCGGCATCACGATCGCCCAGGTGATCGCCATCGCGATCGTTACTGCGGTGCTTGCGATCCTGGCGCAGCGCGAGGCCAACGCGCCAGCCGACGAGCGCGACCGGGCGATCGCGCGACGGGCTGGCAATTCCGCCTATTACGTTCTGATGGTGGGCGTGATCCTGGTCGGCGTGGTGATGCCGTTCAGCGAACCGGCCTGGAAGATCATCAACGCCGCGTTGCTGTCGTTGGTGGTGGCCGAGGCCGTGCGGTACATCCTGATCATCCTGAGCTATCGGCGGGGCTGGCATGGCTAAACCGCCGATCAGCAACGACATCCGCACGCTGCGCTTCCTTGCCGGCGAGATGACTCAGGCCGAGCTCGGCGAGCGGATCGGCGTCACGCGGCAAACCATCGCGGCGATCGAGGCGGGCAAATATTCGCCCTCGCTCGAGGCGGCGTTTCGCATCGCCCAGGTGTTCGGCAAGCCGCTCGACGAAGTGTTTCGCTGGACGGGCTGATCGCGCCGACGCTTCCTCAGCCCCTGCCGAACACCGCCGCATAGGATTCGGCCTTGAAGCCGACCAGCAGCACGTCGCCGCGCTCGATCACCGGGCGTTTGATCATCGAGGGCTGCGCGACCATCAGCGCGATCGCCTTGTCGCGGTCGAGATCGGCGCGGTCGGCTTCCGGGAGCTTGCGGAACGTGGTGCCCGCGCGATTGAGCAGCGCTTCCCAGCCTACGCGCTCGCTCCACCGCCGCAAATGATCGGGATCGATCCCCGCCTTCTTATAGTCGTGAAACGCATAGTCGATGGCGTGCTCGCCCAGCCATTGGCGCGCCCGCTTGATCGTGTCGCAGTTCGGGATACCGTACATCGTCACTGTCATCCTGGCCTCTCCGATCGCAGCAGCCGTCGCGCATAGCGCGTGTCGGGCGCGAATGCAGCCTTCCAGCTGCGAGGCGGCGAGAGCGAACTGAGGCGGGAGCGCCGGCGTGGCGTCCAAGCGCTACCATGAGCCTGTTGTCCAAAGCATCGATGCTGCTGCCTGTCCTGGCAGGAGCGACCGCCGCCATCCCCGTCGCCGGACGCATGATGGCCGCGTCGCCACCCCCGCAAGTCGCCATCGCCCGCCCTGCCCCGTTCGACGGCTCGTTGTCGGTCCTGACCTACAATGTGCACGGCCTCCCCTGGCCATTCGCCAAGGATCGGCCTGCCGCGCTTCATCAGATCGCCGCTCGCCTCGCCGCCATGCACGCCGATGGCACGGCGCCCCAGATCGTCGTGTTGCAGGAAGCCTTCTCCAGTGCGGCCGCCGATATCGGTCGCGAAGCCGGCTATCGCTTCGTGGTCCGAGGGCCGGACGCGCACCAGCGCGGCGCCGATCCGGACGGGACGCCCGACGCCGGGTTCCTGGCGCACGCGAGCTGGACGCACGGGGAAACGGAAGGGCCTCTGCTGGGAAGCGGTCTCCTGATCCTGTCCGATTATCCCATCGTCGCGACCGAGAGCATCGCTTATCCGCGCGACGGCTGCGCCGGCTATGATTGCCTGGCGAACAAGGGCGCGGTGCTGGCGCGCGTGGCGATACCGGGGCAGGCAACGCCGGTCGATATCGTCACCACGCATCTCAATTGCCGCGAGCGCACCGGCGTTGCCGTGACGCGCGCGGACGAGGCGTATCGGCGCGAGCTGGCGACGCTCACCGCCTTCGTCGCCCGCGCGCACGATCCGCAGCTACCAATCATCGTGGCGGGCGATTTCAACGTCGGCAAATCGCCCCAGCGCAACGCGATGATCGCCGCCACGATCGCTCGCCTCGGCACGCAGCCGGCGATGGCCACGATGGTCGCCGATCATGCGCCGCTGTCGCCGGACGCCTATTTCTCATGGCGCAAGAACAAGGATTTGCAGCTGGTGGCTTCGTCACCCGCAATGCCGCTCGTCGTCGAGGGAATCGCAACGCCGTTCGGCCATGCCGCCGACGGCACGATGCTTTCCGATCACGTCGGCTATATCGCGCGGTATCGGGTCGGCGCGCCGAGCGACGGCGGCCGCGTCATCCCGAGCTGACGCGGCCCCGTTCGATCAGAAGCGCCCGCGCACCGTAACGCCGTAGGTCCGTGGTTCCGCCAGGAAGCCCGAGAAGATCTGGTTCGCGCCCGGATAGCTGGCGGCCGGATATTGCCCCGCGGCCACCGCGCCGCCGGCCTGGAACGGCGAGCTGAAGCCGACCTGCATGTAGCCGGCGTTGAACAGGTTCTGCCCCCAAAGCTCGATCGCCCATTTCTCGTCCGGCCCGCGAATGCCGACGCGCCCGTTCACGACGACGAAACTCTGCTGGAACTTCTGCGGGAAGAGATCCGAGCCGGTGTTGTAGCCATCAGATAGCCGGCTATCGACGTAGAACAGCCCGTGCAGATTGCCGCCGATCGGCGGGGTCCAGGTGAGCGAGCTGGTCGCCACCCATTCGGGCGCGTTCGATATCCGCTGCCCCGGCAGCAGCCGCAGCGCCGGATTGAGCGGAGCGCCGGCGGCCGTGCCGACCAGATCGTCGGCATAGCGCGTATCGGCGTAAGTGACGCCCAGCGCGACCGAGAGATCGCGTGCCGGCCGCAGTGCCGCCTCCATCTCCACGCCTTGCGCGACGAGGCCGGGGCCGACGCGCTTCGGATCGCAGGCGCCGGTCGCCGCGCTGGTATCGCGATCGGCACCGTTCAGGCTGTCTTTGCAGCCGTTGATATTCTGGACGATGTAGACGCTGCCGTCGAATGTGTTCAGCTGGAAGTTGCTGAATTCCTGGCGAAATGCCGCAACGTTCAAATTGAATCCGCGGCGGCTGAGCTTGGCGCCGATTTCAAAGGCGTCCACCGTCTCTTCGCCGAACTGCAGGTTGGCGACGGTCGCGGCCCCGCCCGACAGCGAAAACGGCAGGATCGGCGATTTCAGCGCCGATTTGTCGAGATTGAACCCGCCCGATTTATAGCCGCGCGAATAGCTGGCATAGACCATCAGCCCGTCGGTCGGCTTCCACGACAGCACCGCCGTTCCCGTCAGCTTGTCCTCGTTGCGCTTGTCGCGCATCGGCAGGCCGTTGAGTTCCGAGGTGGTGTTGCCCTGGCACGCCAGCCCCACCACGCCGCCCAGCAGACTGGTGGGCACCGTGCTCGTCAAAGCGCCCGACAGATAGGGCAGCATCAACGCCTGGGTTTGCGGGCAGATCGTGTTGGTGATGTTGTAGTTCGCACGGAACGTCTTGGTTTCGTTGGTGTAGCGCAGGCCGAGCGTGAGATCGACCGTGGGCAGCACATGGATGATGTCGTGCGTGAAGAACGCATAGTTGCGGCTCTTCTGGCGATAGGTGGTGATATCGTCGCCGACGTCATTGACCTGGCTCAGCAGGTTGAGGCCATTGACGAGCAGCGGCGCTTGATTGGCGCCCGTGCCGAAGATGTTGCCCAGCACCGTGCTGGTGATCGCGCCGCCCGGCCCGGCAAGGCACCCCGCCTGCGTCGGATCGCGTGGAATGGCGCCGCTGATCGTCGCCAGCAGCCGGCACGATGCGAAGGCGCCATATTGCGACCCGAACTCCAGCTGGCTGTCCGCGCGCAGCTTTTCATCGGCGAAATAGCCGCCGACCAACCAGTCGAGCTTGTCGTTGAACAGCTTGCCCTGAAGGCGAAGCTCCTGCGAAAACGTCTTGAACTGCCGCCCGCTGCCGGGGCCGAAATAGAGGATGTCGGCAAGCCCGTAATCGGCATCGGCGGCCTGATAGGCCTTATAATCGCGGTAGGCGGTGATCGAGGTCAATGCGACATCGCCGAGTTGCCAATCGAGCTGGCCGGAAACGCCCCAATCGGTCGTCTTGCCATCATAACTGCGGTTGAGCGAGGTTGCGATGCGGCGATCATAGGGATCGTCGAAGGACGGAAAATAGCCGGCGAAATCGGTGTTCGCGACCTGCAGCAGCACCGGCACGATCGGATTCGACGGCGAGACCAGCCCCGTGTTGAACCCATTGATGTCCGACGTCAGGTAAACCGCGCCGCAGCACGCTTCCTTCTTGCGGCTGTAATCGCCGATGATCCGGATCTTCAGATCGGAATTGGGTTCGAACAGCGCCTGCCCGCGGATGAGGTAGCGGTTGCGATTGTTCACATCCTCGCCGGTATTCACATCGCGGTAGAAGCCGTCGCGCTTCGAATAAAGCGCATCGAAGCGAAGCGCGAGCGACTTGCTCACCGGCCCGGTGACGCCGCCCATCACGCGCCAGCCATCGAAATTGCCGTAGGTCGCCTCGCCCGTCGCGCTGAAATCGAACTCGGGCCCGGCCGTCACGATGTTGAGCAGGCCGGCCGAGGCATTGCGGCCGAACAGCGTGCCTTGCGGCCCGCGCAGCACCTCGATCCGATCGAGCGGTCC
>JBQCEK010000129.1:0-3670 GCA_051960335.1 Sphingomonas sp. | reverse complement strand
CCGAATCGGACAGTGCGTGCTCGCCGCCGTCCTCGCTCCTGCGCAGATCGGGGCCATAAGCACCGAGCGTCAGCGCGCCGATGAAACCAAGCAGCCCGATCGCCAGCATCAAGGCGACGGTGACCGGGCGAAAGATCGTCTCTCCGCCGTCGCGGATCGCGAGGTCGCTCATGCGCTCCACGCCTTGGCGAGCGCGAAATCAGCATAGGCCGCGCGCGCCGCGCCCCAGTCGTCTTTGGAAACCGCGCGCCCACCGAACAGGCTGCGTTCGACCAACGCCGCGATGCCGCTGAAGATCGTCCTGGCGCGGGGCGGCAACGCCTGCTCGGCGGCGATGTCGCGGCTGGTCAGCGCCGGACGGACCAGCCGCGGGCGTCGTCGCTCGATGTCCTCGATGCTGCGCAGCAAAAGATGGTGCGCTGCCTCGGCATAGGCACCGCGCGCGGCGAGCGCATCTGCCTCGTCTAGCCACGCCCGCGCCGGCGCCGCGTCGGGCATCCAGCTTTCCGCCTCGACGCTGTCGTTCTCGCGTCGCTGCCATCGCCAGCCGCCGCCGCGCAGCCGCGTGACGACCAGCCAGATTAGCCCGATGAGCGCGATCGCCAGCACGCTCCACAGCAGGATGCGGGCATAAGGCGCTTCGGGCATGTGTCGATTAATCCACGCGATTGCGCGGCCGAGCGGGCGGAAGGCGTCTGCAATCCAGTGTCCTAGCTGCCGCAGCCAGCCCGGCGCAGTCCGCGCGGGCGGCGCCTTGGCCAGGTGAAATTGCACAGCGGGATCGGCGCGCAAGCCGCGATACGCCTCGGCGAGACGCGCGTCCTCCGCCTTCACCGCCTGCCAGATGGCTGCCGCGACCAATTTGCCCCCTCTTTGCAGCACTGCTGCCCGGCCAGCCTAGCCGATGATGCGGCGAGCGCAACGGGTAAAACCGCCATCGTGCTGGACAGAAAAGCGATTTGCGGGCAGCTTACACCCTTCATCGCTCGGGGGAGCGGTCCATCAGGAGGGGCAATCATGGCAAGTGCAGTTCCCGCAACCGGCGATGGCCTGTCGGTCGGCCGCGTATTTAGCCGGGCGGCGTCAGTAATCACCGACAATCCGGTTACGGTATTTGGAATCGCCTTTGTGTTTGGCGCGCTGCCATCGCTGCTGATCAACTGGTTCGAACAGGGCCTGCGCGGTGCGATGACGGATCAATATGCGCAAATCGGCTATGGTGCCGTCGTGCTGGCGTCGGCGATCATTGGTGTTGTGTTGTCGGCCCTGGTGCAGGGCGGCATGGTTCGCGCGACGCTGGCCCATGCCAATGGCGAGCGTGCAAGCTTCGCCGAGAGCGCATCGACCGGCCTTTCTGTCGCCTTGCCCTTGGTCGGTCTGGCGATCCTGATGGCGATTGCGTTCGGCGTCGGCTTCATGGTGTTCGTGGTGCCGGGCGTTATCCTCTACGTGATGTGGGCAGTCGCCTCACCGGTATTGGTTGCCGAGCGGACCGGCGTATTCGAAGCATTTGGGCGCAGCCGCGAACTGACCAAAGGCGCGCGCTGGAAAGTTTTCGGCGTCGAACTCGTCGTCTTGCTAGCGTGGTGGATCATCTCGGGTGTTATCGGCGGGCTAACGTTCGCCATGGTCGGCATCAATGGCGTTCAGCAAATGGCCCAGCACGGCCTGCCGATTGGCTGGCTGATCGGCACAATCATATTGTCGACGCTCGTCAACGCACTGTGGAGCACGGTGCAGACTGCGTTGTATGTGGAGCTGCGCACCTGGAAAGGCGGCCATCCGAACGAGGCGCTGCAGGAAATCTTCGCCTGATCGGGTCGCGGCGCTTGGCACTATTGGCTGGTTGGCATGGCGTCTTGACGGCACCCGGTCGTGCCAGTGATTGCCGACGGCCCGCCTCGGACCCGTGATACGGTTAGTCGACCCGCCGGTAGACGAGGGACCGCCTTCGGGGACAGCTCCAACTGTCCCGAACGGCGTCAATCAGGGCGCCATAGTCGTCTGCCGGGGAAGCGGCCCCTCGTATGGCGCCGACGGGTCGCAGATGAAGACTTAGATCTCCGTTCGCACGAGTGGCCCGAGGTGCAAGGCCCTGCCCTCATGTCGGTTAGGTGTGCTCGAATTTGTGTGTCAGCTTTCCAGTAGTCGTTGCCCAAAAAGCCGTCAGACTGAAACCCACCCATCAACTGCCGCCAGGGCACGCCACAACAAACGGCAGGTGTCGGGATTGCTGGCTGGCGCGCAGAACGCCAGAAATGGGGCGCTTAGCTGTCGGTCAGCTAGCGCCCCAGTTGCGGACATCCAACGAATGCGGCACAAATATGCGGTGCTGGTAATGCTTATCGTTCTACTCGCGTTCATCGCCCTGCCGGCGCTGGCGGTGACAGCAATCATCGCAGTCGCTTTAAAGGGGCGACAGTTTTCGACGCGGTCCCCCGCACTTTCCGCGTTTTTGGTCGGCACCACTGTGCCAATCCTGGTGCTGGCTTATGGCCTATACACCTCCTGGCCGTGGCCGTGGTTTGCTCTTCAGACGAAGTACGATGGACTCGGGCAGCCCGGTGCATGGCTCGTATTTTGCGCTGCACCGGTATGGATCGCTTGCTTAGCCATCAGTTGGCTCGTTCTTGGACGAAGCAACCGGACGGTCCGCTAACCCACCATTGGCGGCCATCCCGGCATCGTTCGACCGGCGGCAGCTTTTGGGACATCACATTTCCGCGAACGACCGAAATTGGGGCGCTTCGCTGCCATGGCCCTCGATCATTGCTTCAAGAGAAATCAAGGAACTCGGAAAGAATACCGTCAGTGCCTCTCGCGGCCTTGTAGAGGCAGATAATGTAACATTTACAAATGGCTATGCCGGGGAAAATACCGTCAAGCAGGCTCATATGGCTGACGGTATTATTGTGAATGGCGGAAATGCTATGCGGGATACCGCCATAAATGCCGTCGAAGCCAATTCCAAACTGTCCAATTGCAAAGCGATAGTTCGTTGTAATTCAATAACTTACGTTCAATTGGCCATACGGCTCACGACGGCCCGCATAAAATCCGCAACTCATTGGAACATCTGCGGCATTTTACGCCAGAACCGCCGGTTGTCGCCGTTCCCCTACTCCCACTCGATCGTGCCGGGCGGTTTGGAGGTGAAGTCGTACGTGACGCGATTGATGCCCCGCACCTCGTTGACGATGCGCGTGGCGATCCGCGCGAGGAAGCCGCCGGGAAATTCGAAAGCGACCGCCGTCATGCCGTCGGTCGACGTCACCGCACGAAGCGCCAGCACGTAATCATAGGTCCGCCCATCGCCCATCACGCCAACGGTGCGCACGGGCAGCAGCACGGCGAAAGCCTGCCAGATGGCGTCGTAAAGACCGGCATTCCTGATTTCTTCCAGATAGATGGCATCCGCTTTTCGCAGAATATCGCAGCGGTCCTTGCTCACTTCGCCGGGAATGCGGATCGCAAGGCCAGGGCCCGGAAACGGATGGCGGCCGACGAACACATCGGGCAGCCCCAATTCGCGACCGAGCGCCCTCACCTCGTCCTTGAACAATTCGCGAAGCGGCTCGACCAGCTTCATGTCCATCCGTTCGGGCAGGCCACCGACATTGTGATGGCTCTTGATCGTCACCGAAGGGCCGCCGGTGAAGCTGACGCTTTC
>JBQCEK010000128.1:0-4600 GCA_051960335.1 Sphingomonas sp. | reverse complement strand
CGGCGCGAGGTTTTCCACGGTGATCTTGGCGGTGTGATCGCGCCACGGGCCGGTGATCTGCGCGCCGCTCGATACGATGCGCGCAAAATCGGGCGTCTCGGCGATTTCGGCGCGAAGCTCCACGGCGCCGCCATCGGCCGGCACGTACCGCGTCCACAGCAGCATCGAATCGGTCGCCGGCTCACCCGAGGCGACGCCGTGGCTGAACCCGCGCGCGGCCGAGATGGAAAGCGTCTGCGCGAAACCTGGAATGGCCAGCGCCCCCAGGCCCAGGGTGCCGGTGGCGAGCAGCGAGCGGCGATCAATCACGAAGGTCATTGGCATCCCCCTTTGGCGCGCGATCTTCCCTGCGCCCGCTCTGTGTCGGGTTCGTGACAGGGGCGTTCCGTCCGGCTAGAGGATTGGCGCATTCCTCGATCGAATGGAAGGCCATGCGTTTGCCCCGCTTTTCCGCCTGGTGGGCGCTGGCCGGCCTCGCCCTGCTGCTGGCGCTGCTGGCCTTCGCGCGGCCGCTCGATCACGATGAAAGCCAGTATATCGCGGCGGCGGTGCTGGCGCGCGGCGGATTGCCGTACCGCGACTTCGCTTATTTGCAGACGCCGCTGCAGCCGCTGCTGTTCGCCCCGCTGACCGCGCTGGCCGGCGCATGGACGTTTCCGGTGCTGCGGCTCGTCAATGCCGTGCTCGGCGCGGCGGCGGTGGCGTTCGTCTATGCCGGCGCGCGTGCGGCGGGCGTCTCACCGCGCAACGCCGGCACGGGGGCGGCGCTGTTCGCCGCGTGCGACGCGTTCCTGTTCAGCGCCAATGTCGCGCGCAACGATATGCTGCCGGCGCTGCTGCTGTCGGCCGCGCTGTGGCTGTTGCTGATCGATTCGGAAAAGCGGCGGGTCACGGCGGGGCGCGCCCTCGCGATCGGCCTGTTGCTGTCGGCGGCAACCGCGACGAAACTGTCCTACGCGCTGCCGGCGCTGGCGGTCGGCGGGCTGGCGCTGATCGACCGGCGCTATCGCCCCGCCTGGCTGGTGCTCGGCGCGTTGCCGCCGGCGCTGCTCGTCGCCTGGACCTGGCATCAGGCGCCCGACGCCTTCGCGTTCGATGTGCTGCGTTTCCCGACCGCCGCGCCGGAGCAATTCTACGCCGTGAGCAATCCGTGGAAGCTGACGGCATTGGGCCGCGTGATCGACGTATTGAAGTTTCTCGCGCTCGGCCCGGCGTTGCTGGCGCTGGGGATCGTCGCGCGCGATCGGCGTCGGGGCAGGGCGGTGCTGCTGCTCGATCTGTTGATTGTCGCCGGGCTGATCGCGGCGATCCTGCCGGCGCCGACGTGGCGGCAATATCTGCTGCCGGCGCTGCCGCCGCTGTTCGTTCGCCTCGCGCTGGCGATCGAGGCTGGCAAGCCCCGGCGCGGCGTGAGGATCGCCGGGGCGATCTTCGTCGCTGCCGGCCTTGCGCCATCGCTGGCGATGCTCGGCGCCAGCGCTGTCACCGGCTTGCCGCTGCTCACCGCGATCGAGCATGGCCGCGCGCTTCGCGCAGCGCTGGGCGATGCGCATATCAACGGCCGGGTCGCGACGCTTTCGCCGCAATTCATCGCCGCGACCGATGCCGCGATCGATCCGCGATTCGCCGCCGGGCCCTTCTATTTCCGCAGCACTGGCCTGACCGATCCCGGCAGCGCCGCAGCGTTTCGGCTGATCGATCGCAAGGCGTGGCCGGAGGCGCTTTCAGTCGATCCGCCCGCGGCTTTGTTGGTCGGCGGCGAGGGGGCATGGACCAGCGGCAATCCTGCGCTCGATGAGGCTTTCGCCGCGGCCGCCCGGTCGCGCGGTTGGCGGGAAACCACCGTCCCCGGCACGCCGTTCAGGCTTTACCTCGCGCCGTAGCGCGGCCGCCAGCCGATCAGCGCTTGACGGGGATCGGGCTGAAACCGCCCAGTCCGCGCAAATATTGCGCGCGCATGTCCGCCACCACGACATGATCGCCGACGGTGATGGCGGCTTCCGCCACGTTGGGCTTGCCGCGCCCGATCTTGCGATTGCTCGGCACGGCGACGCCGTCGGTCCAGATGTCGAATTTGCCCGCGCCGTCGTGATCGTGAATCATCACCACGGCATAGCGGCCGGGGGCGGGCGCGCGGATGCAGATCGCGATCGCCCCGTGCGCGGGAATATCCGCCCAAACCCGGCGAAACGTCTTTCCTTCGGCGATCAGATCGCGGTCGTCCTTCAGGAAATCGGCCTTGTCCGCCGGGTAAAGCTCCAGCCGCAAGCGGCCCTTGCGGTCTTTCAGGCCCGATATGTTGGCCAGGATCGCCGGACCCCGATCGGCGGTGCAGGCGATGCTGTCGCTGCCGATCGGCACCGCGTTCGCAGCGGCAGCGCCGGCGAGGAGGGCGGCGAGCGCGATCATGCCGCCCGCCGCGTCAGCGCGAGCAGGCCGAAGGCGGCGAGCAGCGCGACGTGAACGACCAGGGTCAGCGCCGAGACGAAGGCGACCAGCCCCGAAACGGCATGGCCGGCCCCGATCAGCGCGATCGCCAGATTGGCGAACAGCAGGTCCTTGTTGGGCACCAGCGGCAGGCGCGAAACCAGCATCCGACCGGCGGCGAGCAGCAGCCACAGGCCGATCGGCACGCCGGGCATGGCGAAATGCCAGGTGATCGCGATCAGCGCCGATCCGGCGATCAGGCGCGTGCAATGAATCGCGAAGACCTGCCACAGGGTCGATCGCGGCAGCGAGAAGACGCGCCGCGAAAAGATCAGCCACGGCAGCGACATCGCCAGGATCACGACGATCGACCAGAGCAGATCGTGCAGCTGTCGCGGCGACAGCAGATGCCAGCCGAGCGGCAACGCGACGGCGACGATCGCGAGCGTCATCAGATTGCCGGCGATCGCCGACAGGATCGTCGAATCCTTCACCGCGCCGAACGGCGCCGCCACCATCTTGGCGCGCGCTCTCGCCCAGGCGTAGAAATAGGCGTCGCCCGAATAGCCGAACAGCACGTCGTTCGCGATCCGCTTCTTCATCAGCGCGACGAGGCCGGCGAGCGGAATCCTCCAGAGCCGGCGGAAAATGAGGTAATCGAACGTCGCCGGCGACATGTAAAACAGCGCGAAGGCAAGGTAGAACAGCGGGCTCTTCGGCACGATCCGGTGCAGCCCGCCCAGCCCCGATGCGATCAGTTCGTGGAAGACGCCCAGCGTCATCGCGACGGTCAGCACGCCGCCCAGGATCATCGGCCAGCGGCTGCGCATGGCGTGAAGCGGGGGCAGCCCGGCCAGATCGGCCGCGCCCATGACGGGCGGTTCGATGGTGTCGCTGCTCATCGAATCGTCCGCATTCCATCCATCGTCGAGTGAAATCACACAAGCGCTTCGCGCGAACCGGCGCTAGCTGATCCAACCTTGCTGGCGCATTACCGGGCGTGTCGCCAGGCGGCAATCCATTCCGCCGGTCCAGCGACAAGAGGGTCGGCAGCCGCGACCGCGCGCTTTGCCGTGGCGCATCGCGGGGGCAACGCGCTATCGGGGGCGATGGCTCGTTTCGATCCGCCGGCCGCCCGGCATATCCTGACGTTCGCGGAATCGCTGGAAGGCGGCGGCGTGGAGCGCGTGCAATTGCGGCTGGCCGGCGCCTGGCTCGCGGCCGGCCGGCGAGTCACGCTGCTGCTCGGGTCCGCCGATGGGCCGCTGGCGGCGGAATTGCCTGACGGGATCGAGATCGTCCCGCTTCGATCGAGCGCCTATCACGCGCTGTTCGCCGCTCCGCGCCATATCGCGGCGCTCGGCCCTGACATCATCTTCTGCCCCGGCAATTACTACACCAGCATCGCCGCTTGGGCGCGGCTTCGGCTTGGCGCGAAATGCCCGCCGATCGTCGGCAAGGTTTCCAATGCGCTGGTCCGCCGCGATCAATCGACGATCGCGGCGCTTGGCTATCGCTGGTGGCTGCGGCGGCATCCGGGATTCATCGATCATCTCGTCGCCATGTCGCCGGCGCTGGCGACGGAAGCGGCCTCCGTGATCGGCATGCCCGACGATGGGATCAGCGTGATCGCCAATCCGCCCGCGCGCTACGCCATCGATCCGTCGCCCCCCGCGCTGCCCGAGGGGCGATACGTCCTCGGCGTCGGTCGGCTCGAACCGCAAAAGCGCTGGGATCGGCTGATGGCGGCTTTCGCGACGCTGGCGGAGCGCGATGTCGCGCTGATGATTCTGGGCGAGGGAAGCGAGCGATCGCGGCTCACCGCGCTCGCCGCCGAATTGGGGATCGCGGGCCGGGTGCTGCTGCCGGGCCATGTGCTCGATCCGCGGCCGGCGCTGGCCGGGGCGGCGGTCGTCGCGCTGACATCGGATTATGAGGGCGCGCCCGGCATCCTGCGCGAGGCGCTGGCGGCGGGGACGCCGGTCGTCTCGACCGATTCGAGCGCGGCGGTTCGTGAATTGGTTCCTGGCCCCGCTGCCGGGACGGTGGTGGCGATCGGCGATCAGGAGGCGCTCGTCGCCGCGCTCGATCACTGGCTGGCCCCCGGGCGTGCGCGGCCGACGCCGATTCCGGAGCCCGGCGTAGAGGCGGGGGCGGCCTATCTCGCGCTGTT
>JBQCEK010000127.1:0-4360 GCA_051960335.1 Sphingomonas sp. | reverse complement strand
CGGCAGCGTGCAGGACGATATCGTCACGCTGCAACGCCGCGCGCGCAAGCTTTCGCTCGCCGCCACGATCTCCGAAACGACGGTGCGCCGATGGACGCATGCGCTCGATTCGGTGGCGCTTCATCCGGTATTCGGGCTGATCCTGCTCGCATCCATCCTGTTCGTGATGTTCCAGGCCGTGTTCGCCTGGGCGCAAGCGCCGATGGATGCGATCTCGGCCGCATTCGGCTGGCTCGGCAACGAAGTCACCGCCAGCTTCGCGCCCAGCATCCTGCGCTCGCTGATCGTCGACGGCGTCATCGCCGGCGTCGGCGCGGTTGTCGTGTTCCTGCCGCAGATCCTGATCCTGTTCTTTTTCATCCTGCTTCTGGAGGCATCGGGCTATATGGTTCGCGCCGCCTTTCTGATGGATCGGATCATGGCGTCGGTCGGCCTGTCGGGACGCGCCTTCATCCCGCTGCTGTCGTCCTTCGCCTGCGCCGTGCCCGGCATCATGGCGACGCGCACGATCGAGGACGAGAAGGATCGACTGACCACCATCCTGATCGCGCCGCTGATGACCTGTTCGGCGCGGCTCCCGGTCTATACGCTGATCATCGGCGCGCTGATTCCTGATACGCGCGTGGCGCCCTTCGTCGGGCTTCAGGGGCTCGTCATGTTCGCGCTGTACGTGCTCGGCATCCTCGGCGCGTTCGTCGCCGCGCTGGTGCTCCGGCGGACGGTGACCAAGGGCGCGTCGTCCGGGTTCATGATGGAAATGCCCAAATATCAGATGCCGCGCCTTCGCGACATCGCGCTGGGGCTGTGGACTCGCGCGCTGATCTTCCTCAAACGCGCCGGCACGATCATCGCGACGACGACGATCGTGCTGTGGGCGCTGCTGAGTTTCCCGCAGCCGCCAGCGGGCAGCCACGTGTCGCCGGTCGATTATTCGATCGCCGGGCGGATCGCCAACACCGTCGTCGAACCGATCGTCCATCCGATCGGCTTCAACCGTGACATCGCGCTTGCCCTCATTCCCGCGATGTCGGCGCGCGAGGTGGCCGTGGCGGCGATCGGCACGGTCTATTCGGTCGATAATCCCGACAGCGATTCGGGCACGCGCGCGATGATCGACAACCTGCGCCACCGCTGGAGCCTGCCGACGGCGCTCGCCTTCCTGATGTGGTTCGTATTCGCGCCGCAATGCATCTCGACCATCGCGATCACCCGGCGAGAGACGAATGGCTGGAAATGGCCCGCGTTCATGGTTGGCTATTTGTTCGCGCTCGCCTACATCGCTGCTGGAGCGACCTTTTGGATCGCAACAGCAATCGGTTTGTAGGGAGCGAACATGGCCGGCAGCGTGAACAAGGTGATCCTGGTCGGCAATCTTGGCCGTGACCCGGAAAGCCGCACCTTCCAGAACGGCGGCAAGGTGGTGAACCTGCGCATCGCCACGTCCGAATCGTGGAAGGACAGGAACACTGGCGAGCGCAAGGAAAAGACCGAATGGCATTCGGTTGCGATTTTCAACGAAGGCCTCGCCAATGTCGCCGAACGTTTCCTGCGCAAGGGCTCGAAGGTCTATATCGAAGGCCAGCTCCAGACTCGCAAATGGCAGGACCAACAGGGCCAGGACCGTTATTCGACCGAGATCGTGTTGCAGGGCTTCAATAGCGTTCTGACGATGCTCGACGGCGCGCCGGGCGGCGGCGGGGGTAGCGGCGGCAATGTCGGCTCTGGTCGCGACGATTGGGGCGGTGGTGACGATTTCGGCGGCGGTTCGCGCGGCGGCGGCTCACGCGGAGGCGGCTCGGGCGGCTCCAGTGGCTTCGGCAGCGGCGGCGGCTTTTCCGACGATCTCGATGACGACGTGCCGTTCTGATCCGCCATGAATGACAGTCGAGCCGCACCGGGCTGGCAGATCGATGAAGCCGCCCGGGCCGCGACGATCGCCGATCATGATATCGACGCGCTGTCGGCCGATCAGGCGCTGACGCGAATCACCGATTTCGCCGCCGCGCTGTGCGAGGCGCCAGTGGCGCTGGTCAGCCTGGTCGAGCAGAGCTGCCAGCGTTTCCTCGCGCGCACCGGCACCGATCTCGATCAGACGCCGCGCGCCGTATCGTTTTGCCAGTTCGCGATGACGGGCGACGATCTGATGATCGTGCCCGATGCTACCGCCGATCCGCGCTTCGCCGACAATGCGCTGGTGACGGGGGAACCCGGCATCCGCTTTTACGCAGGCGCGCCGATCACCGCCTCCGACGGCACGCCGCTGGGGGCATTGTGCGTGATCGACACCGCGACGCGCAGCGAAGGGCTGACGCCGATGCAGCGCCAGGGGCTCAGCGTGCTTGCCGAAGCCGTGATGCAGCGTTTCGATCGCAATCGCCGGCTGCGCTGACGATCAGCGGCTGAGCAGGAACACGGCGTGTTCGGCGCGGAAATTGGCGGCGGCGGCGCTGGTTTGCCGCCCGTGATTGAGGAACCACGCCCCTTCCACGGTGACGCCGCGCTCGTTCACCAGCGCACGGAAATCGTCGATCGTGACGTGATGGATGTTGGGCGTGTCGTACCACCGCTCGGGCAGCAAGCGCGTGACGGGCATCCGTCCGCCCCACAGCAGCGAAGCGCGCACCCGCCAATGCGCGAAATTGGGAAAGGATACGAATGCCTTGCGCCCGATCCGCAACAGCTCGTCGAGCACGAGATGCGGGCTGCGCGTCGTTTGCAGCGTCTGGCTGAGGATCGCATAGTCGAAGCTCTGATCGGGATAGGCGGCAAGATCGGTATCGGCGTCGCCCTGAACCACCGACAATCCCCGGCCCACCGCCGCAGCGACATTGGCCGGATCGAGCTCGAGCCCGCGCGCATCGACCCCCCGCTCATCGCGTAGCGCCGCCATCAGCGCGCCGTCACCGCAGCCGATATCCAGCACGCGCGCGCGCGGCGCGACATGATCGGCAATCACTGCAAGATCGGGGCGCAGGCTCATCGACCGTTCCTGAGAAAACCGTCGATCACCCGGTTCATCTCGGGCGCGTCGAGCAGGAAGGCGTCGTGGCCGAACGGGCTCGACAGTTCGACGAAGCTCGCCCGCGCGCCGGCGGCATGCAGCGCCTGCACGATCGTTCGTGATTCGCGGGTCGGATACAGCCAGTCGGTGTCGAAGCTGATCAGGCAGAATCGCGCGTCTGTCGCCCGGAAGGCGTTGGCGAGCTTGCCGCCATGCTCTTCGGCCAGATCGAAATAGTCCATCGCCCGGGTGATGTAGAGATAGGCGTTGGCATCGAACCGGTCTGTGAAGCTCAGCCCCTGGTGGCGCAGATAGCTTTCCACCTGGAAATCGGCGTCGAAGCCGAAGGTCTTGGCGTCTCGCGCCTGAAGCTTTCGCCCGAATTTCTCGGTGAGGCCCGCTTCCGACAGATAGGTGATGTGCGCTGCCATCCGCGCAACCGCGAGGCCGGCGGTCGGCTGCGCGCCCGAACCGTAATAATCGCCGCCGCGCCAATTAGGATCGGCCATGATCGCCTGGCGGCCGACTTCGTGAAATGCGATGTTCTGCGCCGAATGCCGCGCGGTGGAGGCGATCACCACCACCGCCGCGACGCGATCCGGAAAGGTCGCCGGCCAGGACAGCGCCTGCATCCCGCCCATCGATCCGCCGACGACCGCCTTCAGCCGCTGGATGCCGAGATGATCGAGCAGCATCGCCTGCGCGCGCACCATGTCGCGGATCGTGATGACGGGGAACGTCATGCCATACGGTTCGCCCGTCGCCGGATCGATGCTCGCGGGGCCGGACGAGCCCATGCAACTGCCGAGCACATTGGCGCACACGATGAAGTGCCGCGCCGGATCGACCGGCTTGCCGGGGCCGATCATCCGTTCCCACCAGCCAGGCTTGCCGGTGATCGGATGGGGTGAGGCGACATGCTGGTCTCCGGTCAGCGCGTGGCAGATCAGGATCGCGTTGGACGCGTCGGCATTCAGCGCGCCATAGGTCTCATAAGCGATCTCGACCGGCGACAGGCGCGCCCCGCTATCGAGCGCGAGCGGCCCGGCGAGCGTGACACGGCGGTCGAGGCCGAAGCGTGGGTCCATCGCTCGCTCGCTAAAGGAACACTCGGCAAAAACAACACCGTTCGTGCTGAGCTTGTCTAAGCACGATTATTGCAGTGCGCGGTTCGACAGTGACCAGGTGTTACGGAGGATTTGCCAGCAACCGGCACGCGCGGCTATGCGCTCGCCATGACCGGACCTACCCCCAAGCCCTGGATCATGGGCATCGCGCCCTACGTTCCCGGCCGCTCGACCACCGATGACGGCCGCAAGGTCGCCAAGCTCTCGTCCAACGAGAATCCGCTTGGCACCA
>JBQCEK010000126.1:0-2061 GCA_051960335.1 Sphingomonas sp. | reverse complement strand
ATACGCTCAACGACCGCTATCTGCTGCCGGGCGAATCCTATCAGGATCTGTTCGTCCGCGTCGCCTCGGCCTATGCCGATGATGCCGCGCACGCGCAGCGAATCTACGATTACATCTCCCGCCTGTGGTTCATGCCCGCCACTCCCGTGCTGTCCAACGGCGGCACCGGGCGCGGCCTGCCGATCTCCTGCTTCCTCAATTCGGTGCCGGACAGCCTGGAAGGCATCGTCGACACCTGGAACGAGAATGTCTGGCTCGCCTCGCGCGGCGGCGGCATCGGCACTTATTGGGGCAATGTGCGCGGCATTGGCGAGCCGGTCGGGCTGAACGGCAAGACCAGCGGCATCATCCCGTTCGTCCGCGTGATGGATTCGCTGACGCTGGCGATCAGCCAGGGCAGCCTGCGCCGTGGCTCCGCCGCCTGCTATCTCGACATCTCGCACCCGGAGATCGAGGAATTCCTCGAAATCAGAAAGCCTTCCGGCGATTTCAACCGAAAGGCTCTCAACCTCCATCACGGCGTCCTCATCCCCGATGCCTTCATGGAAGCGGTGCGCGACGGCGCCGATTGGGAGCTCAAGAGCCCCAAGGACGGATCGGTGCGCGGCACGGTCAATGCGCGGGCGCTGTTCCAGAAACTGGTCGAGACGCGGCTGGCGACCGGCGAGCCGTACATCGTCTTCGCCGATCATGTGAACAAGAACATGCCCAAGCACCACCGCGACGTGGGGCTGAAGGTGTCCACCTCGAACCTGTGCAGCGAGATCACGCTGCCCACCGGCAAGGATCACCTCGGCAACGATCGCACCGCGGTGTGCTGCCTGTCCTCGCTCAACATGGAAACCTGGGATCAGTGGAAGGACGACAAGGGCTTTATCGAGGATGTCATGCGCTTCCTCGACAATGTCCTCACCGATTTCATCGATCGCGCCGAGCCGGGCATGGCGCACGCCGCCTATTCGGCGATGCGCGAACGGTCGGTGGGGCTTGGCGTGATGGGCTTCCACAGCTTCCTGCAGGCGCGCGGCCTGCCGTTCGAAGGGGCGATGGCGAAGAGCTGGAACTTGAAGATTTTCAAGCACATCAAGGCGCAAGTTGACGAAGCGTCGATGCATCTGGCGGCCGAGCGCGGCCCCTGCCCCGATGCCGCCGATCAGGGCGTGATGGAGCGTTTCAGCTGCAAGATGGCGATCGCGCCGACCGCCTCGATCAGCATCATCTGCGGCGGCACCAGCGCGTGCATCGAGCCGATCCCCGCCAACATCTACACGCACAAGACGTTGAGCGGCTCCTGGTCGGTAAAAAATCCCTATCTAGAGAAGCTGTTGGTGGAGAAATCGAAGAATTCGGATGCGGTGTGGAATTCGATCCTCGAACGCGGCGGATCGGTGCAGCACCTCGATTTCCTCACCACCGAGGAAAAGGATTGCTTCAAGACCAGCTTCGAGATCGATCAGCGCTGGCTGCTCGAGCTTGCCGGCGATCGCGCGCCCTATATCGATCAGGCGCAGTCGCTGAACCTGTTCATCCCGGCGGATGTCGAGAAGTGGGATCTGCTGATGCTCCACTTCCGCGCGTGGGAGCTGGGCATCAAGTCGCTCTATTACCTCCGCTCGAAATCGGTCCAGCGCGCCGGTTTCGCCGGCGGCGTGGAGGCAGACAACACCCCCGATCTCGCCAAGTTCGAGCTCGAGACGACCGATTATGACGAATGCCTGGCGTGCCAGTGAGGTGCGGGCGCACCCGGATTGCGTGAGCAATCCGGGAGACGCCACGGCGGGCAGCGGACCGGCGCAGCCGGACCGTCTGACGGCGTGGCGGACAGGAGGAAGCCGATGGAAGCAAGTCGCTCCCCATTACGACAAACCCCGGCCCGCACGAGGCGGGCCGGGGCGTTCGTGCGCGCTATGCGGACGGCTGGGCTATTCCGCCTCTTCGAGCATGTCCTGCGCGTTCTGCGCGGTGGCGGAGAGGCGCACCGTGTCTCCCTCCACCTCGGCGACCAGCCCGGCGGGGATCCAGTGATGCTTCGCGCCCTCGCCGCCCGGCCCCTGCGGGCTG
>JBQCEK010000125.1:0-2604 GCA_051960335.1 Sphingomonas sp. | reverse complement strand
CGGCGCGCTGATCGCCGCCGCCGCCACCGGCATGGGCGAGGGCGGGGCGGTGTCGAACTGGCTCGGGCTACTGGCGGTCGTGCTGGCGCGCGTCAACATCGTCGGCGGCTTCGCGGTCACCGCGCGGAGGCTGGCGATGGACAAGAAGAAGGCGAAGTGATGGGGGCAATCATTCCTCCCCTGCAAGGGGAGGTGGCCGGCGCAGCCGGACGGAGGGGTATCACCCCCTCGACAGGGCGACACCCCTCCACCATCGCTCCGCGATGGTCCCCCTCCCCTTGCAGGGGAGGATTTTAATGGAGCAGATCACGATCAATCCTTGGGCGGCCCTGGCCTATCTGGTCGCGGGCGTGTGCTTCATCCTCGCGCTGCGCGGATTGTCGTCGCCGGTATCGAGCCAGCGCGGCAACCGCTTCGGCATGATCGGCATGACGATCGCGGTGGTGACGACGTTGGTCTTAAATTACGCTGGCCCGCACGTTTGCGAATTGGGCCTTTTGCGGGTTGGTGAATGTTTCGCGCGGAGTTTGAATGATTTTGGCTTAATTGTAGTCGCAATCGGCATTGGTGCCGGCATAGGAATCATAACGGCGCGGCGCATCCAGATGACCGCAATGCCGCAGCTCGTCGCCGCATTCCACTCGCTGGTCGGCCTCGCCGCGGTGCTGGTTGCCGCCGCCGCGTTCCTCAATCCGCTGGCGTTCGGCATCGCCGACATGGTCCACCCGATGATCGGCCAGCCCTTCCTGGCGATCCATCAGGTCAGCCGGATCGAAATGGGGCTGGGTGTCGCGATTGGTACGATCACCTTCTCCGGCTCGGTGATCGCGTTCCTGAAGCTCAACGGCAATATGGGCGGCAAGCCGATCCTGCTGCCCGGCCGCCACGTCATTAACCTCGCGGTACTGGCCGGTATCCTCGCGCTGATCGGCTATTTCACGCAGGATCAGTCGCCCTGGATCTTCTGGACCGTCACCGCGCTCAGCTTCGCGATCGGCTTCCTGCTGATCATCCCGATCGGCGGCGCGGACATGCCGGTCGTGGTGTCGATGCTCAACAGCTATTCGGGCTGGGCGGCGGCGGCGATGGGCTTCACGCTGCACAATAGCGCGATGATCATCACCGGCGCCTTGGTCGGCTCGTCGGGCGCGATCCTCAGCTACATCATGTGCCGGGCGATGAACCGCAGCTTCATCAGCGTGATCGCCGGCGGGTTCGGCGCGGTGGCGGATGCGGGCGGCGGCGACAAGATCGATCGGCCGTGGAAGCGCGGCTCGGCCGAGGATGCCGCCTTCCTGATGAGCCAGGCCGAGCAAGTGATCATCGTCCCCGGCTACGGCATGGCGGTCGCCCAGGCGCAGCACGCGCTCAGGGAAATGGCCGACAAGCTGAAAGAGCATGGCGTGCGCGTGAAATACGCCATCCACCCGGTCGCGGGGCGGATGCCGGGGCACATGAACGTGCTGCTCGCCGAGGCCAATGTGCCCTATGATGAGGTGTTCGAGCTGGAGGACATCAATTCGGAGTTCGCGCAGACCGATGTCGCCTTCGTGATCGGCGCCAACGACGTCACCAATCCGGCGGCCAAGACCGACAAGAGCTCGCCGATCTACGGGATGCCGGTGCTCGACGTGGAAAAGGCCAAGACCGTGCTGTTCGTGAAGCGATCGATGGGTGGCGTCGGCTATGCCGGCGTCGATAACGAGGTGTTCTACATGGACAACACCATGATGCTTCTCGCCGATGCCAAGAAGATGTGCGAAGAGATCGTGAAATCCCTCGATTGAGCGGACAGGCCAGTCGTATCTGGCAATCGTATCCGGAATGGCGCTTCTTCTGACGCTGAAGGCAGCTTCGCTTCTCCGTCAGCAAGACCGGAATGCTCATCGATCGAAAACGGAGGCAATGCCGCACCGCTTCGCGGGCCATAATGCGTAAATGCCGCAGAACGAACGAGGAACCTCGGTAAGCGGAGGCGCGGTGGTGACGAGCGATGATCGGACGTTGACGATCGATGACACGACGGTCTTTGGGAGCGGGCCCGCGCCAGCATCCCGCGAGCCGACGGCGGTGATCATCGCGAGCGATCCGGCAGCCCGGCTCGACGCCGCCAAGGCGGTCGCGTATGCCGGTGGCCGGGTCCTCGCGACGAAGGACTGGGATAGTGCCGCCGCGACGCTCGGCGACCATGCACTGATCGACTGGATTCTCGTCGAGGCCGAAGGCGTTTCGCCACATCTCCTCGAGGCGATCCTGACGCGCATCGACACGCTGGCGCACGCAACCGAGGCGCGCATCGTCGTGGCGCTCGATTTCGACCAGATCGATATTGTGTCGGCCACGCTCCTCACCGGTCGATCGACCTTGCTCTGCCAACCGACGCTGAGCGACCGGGTGGTCGCGCTCGCCGTCGCCACGCCGACCGGGGCGACGCATTTCCGCGAGGAAACCCGGCAGGCCGAGGCCGAGCGGCTTCGTCGGCTGAACGAGGAGGTTGCGCGGATTGCCGAAACGCTGGCGCGCCTGACCCGGAACGACGCGGCGCCCGATCGCTCGGCCGACAGCGTCGGCGATCGACGGCCGGCCTATGGCGCCCCGCCGACC
>JBQCEK010000124.1:0-7165 GCA_051960335.1 Sphingomonas sp. | reverse complement strand
AAGCGGCGCGCAGGTGATTCCGCCCGACTGGCTCGCCTTCATGAAATCCCCCTCCCCGCTCAATCCCGAATATGGCGCGCAGGTGTGGCTGAACCGGCCGGGCGGCCTCGATGGCGCGCCAACGCTGTTTCCCGGCCACGGGCCGGACAGCGTGGTGTCGATGGTGGGCCATCTCGGCCAATATGTCATTGCGGGCGCCGGTCGCGATCCGCACGATCCGGCGACATCGCACCGGCTGGTGCTCGTCCGTCTCGGCAAGACGCAGGACGGCCCGGCGCTGGAGCCGGTGCGGCGCGAGCTCGGCGCGGTCGTCGGATCACTGATCGAATGATTCGACGCATCGGCGCGCGCTGACGGCGCGAAGGTTCCGAAAGTTCCGGTAAAACGACATAACGCCCGCTCCCCTGTTGCCCGACGATCACAGGATCGACCGCGAGAAGGAGCCAGGGCCCACCACGATCATACGGAACATTAGCAGAACATCGCCGTGTAGGAAAGCGTTACAGCGAGAACACGCCCTCGATTACCGTGACACAATCGCCGCCAAGGATCACGTGATCCCCATCGAGGCGGCAATCGACATGGCCGCCGCGTTTGCTCGCCTGATAAGCGGTGAAATGATCGCGGCCGAGACGCGGCGCCCAATAAGGCACCAACACCGCATGCGCCGAGCCGGTCACCGGATCCTCATCGATCCCCGCGCCGGGCGCGAAGGCGCGGCTAATGACATCGGTCTCGTCCCCGGGCGCGGTGACGATCGTCAAGACGTCGCCTTGCCTGGCCATCCGACGGAAATCAGGATCAAGCGCGCGAACCTGATCGGCGCTTTCCGCCACGACCAGCCCATAGCGGTGCGGATGCCAGAAGGTCGGCAAGTCTCCCGACAGGCCCAGCGCAGCGACGAGCTCCGGCAACGGCTTGGGTTCGGCGCGCCATGCCGGTAACGCCATCGCATAACCGCCGCCTTCCTTGCGCGACACTTCGAGAATGCCAGACCGGCGCGTCTGGAACCGCACGCGATCGCGCTGGGGATCGGAGGACAATATGTAATGGCCGCTTGCCAAGGTGGCATGGCCGCACAGAACCACCTCAGACGTGGGCGTGAACCAGCGCAACTCGAAATCGGGCGCGTCGCCGGCCTCGTCATCGCTGCCGGCGATTGGCACCAGAAAGGCGGTTTCGCTCAGATTGTTTTCGGCGGCGATGTTCTGCAGCACCGAATCCTCGAGCCAGCCGTGCAGCGGCATCACCACCGCCGGATTGCCGGTGAACGGCGCGCGCGCAAAGGCATCGATCTGGACGAACTCGATTCGCATCAACACACTCCCGTCAAGGACTCCGCGCCTATAAACGCTTGCCGAACCAATGCGGCGTCACATCGGCCTCGATCAGCGGATTATCGGTATCGACATGGCCTTCGGGATCGAGGTGGATGAGCACTTCCACCTTGGGGAAAACGGCGCGAATCTTGTCCTCCACCGCATCCATCACGACGTGCGCATCGGCAACCGTCATGTCGCGCGCGACATACATGTGGAATTGCGCGAAATCATGCGCGCCCGCGCGGCGCGTGCGGAAATCGTGGATCCCGCGCAATTCGGGATGCTGCGCCGCCACCTCCAGGAAGCGGGCACGCTCGTTCTCGGGCCATTCCTTGTCCATCAGGTGGTCGATCGCCTGGCTCGACGCCTGGAACGCGCCCCACGCCAGCCACAGCGCGATCAGGATGCCAAGCACCGGATCGGCAGCGCGCCAGCCGAGATACTGATCGAGCACCATCGCCACGATCACCGAGACGTTGAGCAGAACGTCGCTTTGATAATGAACATTGTCCGCGCGGATCGCGACCGAGCCCGTTTCGCGAATGATCCGCCGCTGATAGAGGAGGAGAAGGACGGTGATGGCGATTGCAACCAGCGACACGCCGATTCCGAAGGCGGCATCCGACGTCGGCGCAGGATCGCCCAGCCGCAGCACCGCCCGCCAGGCGATGGCGATCGCCGAGGCCGTGATCAGCGCGACCTGAAATAACGCCGCCAGCGCTTCCGCCTTGCCGTGGCCGAAACGGTGATCGTGATCGGCGGGCTGCGCCGCGAGCCACACGCCGTAGAGCGTGACCATCGACGCCAGCAGATCGAGCCCCGAATCGGCGAGCGAGCCGAGCATTGCGATCGAGCCCGTCAGCCAGGCGGCCACCGCCTTCGCTACGATCAGCACGCATGCCGTCGCCACGCTGGCGAGGGCGGCGCGCGTGGCCAGCGGCAAGGCGCGCGTGACTCGTTCGTTATCGGCAGGGCTCATGGGTAAAGCAGCCCCTCGCTCCAGCCCGCGGCCGTACGCGTGAACAAGCGCCGTTCGTGGAGACGGTGGGCGCGATCCTGCCAGAATTCGATGCGATCCGGCGCGACTCGGTAGCCCGACCAATGCGGCGGGCGCGGCACGGCACCCGGAAAGCGCGCCTGAATCGCGGCGAACCGCGCCTCGAACGTCTCACGGGAGTCGAGCGGGCGGGACTGATCCGATGCCCAGGCGCCGAGCTGCGAATCGCGTCCGCGGGTCGCAAAATAGGCATCGGCCTCAGCATCATCGACCACCGTCACCGGCCCTTCGATGCGCACCTGCCGCCGGAGCGACTTCCAGTGAAACAGCAGCGCCGCCTTGGGATCGGCGGAAAGATCGTTGGCCTTGCGGCTCTGCTGATTGGTGTAGAACACGAAGCCGTCCGGCCCGTGCCCCTTCAGCAGCACCATGCGCACGGCAGGCTGCCCGGCCGCATCCGCCGTGGCGAGCGCCATCGCATTGGCGTCGTTCGGCTCGCTCGCGCGCGCTTCGGCGAACCATTGATCGAACAGGAAAAGGGGATCGTCGGCCATGCGTATCCCCATAGCCAAGCCGCCGCCTCGCGAACAGCGCTATTGCCCGGCCGGGCACTGATAACTATTATCGAAGCGGAAGGAGATGGTGGTGCCAAGCAGCGTCAATCTCGGTGAGAATCTGGAAGGCGTGGTCGATGGCCTCGTCAAGAACGGCCGCTTCGGGTCGCGCAGCGAGGTGCTGCGCGAAGGCGTGCGGCTAGTCCAGGAGCGCGAACGCTACAATGCCTATGTTGAGCGCGCGATCACCGAAGGCCTCGCCGATATCGACGCGGGCCGGGTTTACGATGCAGACGTGGTATTCCAGGAGCTTCGCGCGCGGTTCGAGCAGCATTGAGGCTCACATTTTCTGCCCGAGCGCAACGCGATCTGATCGCGATCGGTGAATGGATTGGCGAGGATAATCCGGCACGGGCGCTGACCTTCATCGACGAGATCGAGCAGGTGTGTCGCGCGCTGCTCGATTTTCCGAATGCCTTTCCTGTTGGTGTCCGCCGAGACGGCCGCGTCATCCGCAAGCGCGTCCACGGCGACTATCTGATCCTGTATGAGGTGTTGGCCGATCACGTGATCATCGCCGCGGTGATCCACGGCGCGCGCGATCTGGATGAAGCGCTCGATTAGGGGCCTCGGAACGACTCCCCGTCCCGCGAATTGACTCGGTTTCGCAACGAGGACGAACCGAATGGCCGCGCGCGCATATTGGCAGGGACAGATCAGGCTGGCGCTGGTTTCTATCCCGGTTGAAATCTACACCGCGACGAAATCGGGCGCGAATGTCTCCTTTCGGCAAATCCATGAGCCGTCGGGCAAGCCGATTCATTACGAAAAGGTCGTCACCGGGGTCGGGCCGGTCGATGCCGACGAAATCATGAAGGGGTACGAGTTTTCCAAGGGCGAATATGTGCTGCTCGACCAGGACGAGATCGATGCGGTCAAGCTGGAGTCGAAGAAAACGCTCGAGCTGACGCAATTCGTCGATGCCGGCGAAATCGACGTGCTCTATTATGAGAAGCCCTATTTCGTCGTGCCCGCCGACGACCTTGCCGAGGAAGCGTTCATCGTGCTGCGCGAGGCGCTGCGGAAGACCAAGAAGGTCGGCCTCGGCCAGCTCGCGATGCGCGGCCGCGAATATGTCGTCAGCCTGAAGCCGTGCGGGCGCGGCATGGTGCTGGAGACGTTGCGCTATGCCGATGAGGTCAACAAGGCGCAGGGTTATTTCCGCGACATCCCCGACGACAAGCCCGATCCCGATCTGCTCGATCTCGCCGAAACGCTGATCGAGAAGAAGACCGCGCCGTTCCATCCGCAGGAATTCCACGATCGCTATGTCGATGCGCTGAAGGGCCTGATCGAGCGCAAGCGCAAGTCGAAGACCGGCAAGAAGATCATCGAGGACAAGAATGAGGGCGGCGGACGCAGCGGATCGAACGTGGTCGATCTGATGGCGGCGCTCAAGAAATCGCTCGACAAGCCGGGTGCGAAGCCAGCGGCGAAGAAAGCGCCGGCCAAGAAGGCGCCCGCGCGCAAACCGGCGGCGAAGAAGCGTGCCTGATCGCACTCTCAACTCCCCTCCCTGGACAAGGGAGGGGCTGGGGGTGGGTCGGCTGGAGGAGCTTGCTGCGCTCGCACCCACCCCCGCCCCCTCCCTTGCAGGGAGGGGAGAATGAAGCAGGCTGACCCCCTCGCGCTCTACAACGCCAAGCGCGACTTCGCGAAGACCGCGGAGCCCGCTGGCACGCTCGCCAAGGGCCATGGGAACCGCTTCATCGTCCAGAAGCACGACGCGACGCGGCTGCACTGGGATTTCCGGCTCGAGATGGACGGGGTGCTGAAGAGCTGGGCTGTCACGCGCGGGCCGAGCCTCGATCCCGCCGACAAGCGGCTGGCGGTGAGGACCGAGGATCATCCGCTCAGCTACGCGACGTTCGAGGGGACGATTCCCGAAGACGAATATGGCGGCGGCACGGTGATGCTGTGGGACGAGGGCACCTGGGCACCGATCAAGGGCAAGAGCGCGAAGGATATCGAGAAGGGCCATCTCCATTTCATCCTGAACGGCGAGCGGATGAAGGGCGAGTGGCTGCTGATCCGCCTGAAGCCGCGCGGCAAGGAGAAGCGCGAGAACTGGCTGCTGCGCAAGATCGACGATGCCGAGGCGGGTGGATCGGATACGCTCGTCGAAACGGGACTGACCAGCGTGAAAACCGGGCGGACCATGCAGGAGATCGCCGAGGGAAAGAAAACCAAACAGTCACCCCCGCGAAAGCGGGGGCCCATCTCCCAAGGCAGCGCCAAGCTGAAACAGCAGGAGATGGGTTCCCGCTTGCGCGGGAATGACGGGAAGCTGCCCAAATTCCGCGAGCCGCAGCTCTGCACACTCGTCGATGACGTACCGGCCGGGAACGGCTGGATCCACGAGGTTAAGTACGACGGGTATCGCGCGCTGATCGCGATTGGTGGCGGCAAGGCCAAGGTGTTTACGCGGGGGGGGCTCGACTGGACCGACAAGTTCGCCGGGATCGCCGAGGCGGCAGCCGCCCTGCCCGTTTCGTCGGCGCTGATCGATGGGGAGATTGTCGCCTTCAAGGAGGGGCGGCCCGACTTCTCGACGCTCAAGGACGCGATTTCGAACGGCGGCGAGATGACGTTGTTCGCGTTCGATCTGCTCGCGCTCGACGGCGAGGACTTGACCAAATTGCCCAACGTCCAGCGCAAGGAGCGCCTCCGCCCGCTGCTCGACGGCGCCGATCCGCATCTGCAATTCGCCGAGCATGTCACGGGATCGGGCGAGAAGCTTTTCGAGGCGATGTGCCGCGAGGGCTATGAGGGGATCGTCTCGAAGCGCGCCGACGCGCCGTATCGCGGCAAACGGACCAAGGCGTGGCTCAAGATCAAATGCACGCGGCGGCAGGAATTCGTCATCATCGGCTGGACCAAGAGTTCGGCGAAGGGGCGGCCGTTCGCCTCGCTGCTCCTCGGGCAGCACAAGGGCGGGGAGCTGATCTATTCGGGCAAGGTCGGCACCGGGTTCGATCGCGAGGTCATGGACGATCTGGCCGACCGCTTCGACAAGCTCGCGCGCAAGACGCCGCCCGCCGAGGTGCCGCGCGTCGCTGCTCGAGGCGCATCATGGGTGACGCCCAAGCTCGTCGCCGAAATCGCCTTTACCGAATTTACGCCCGATGGCGTGCTGCGCCACCCGAGCTATCTGGGCTTGCGTGGAGACAAATCTGCGGAGGATGTCGTGCCCGAAACCCCTGCCCCCGCGCCGGCAGCCGCCGACATTCACGTCAAGGTATCGAGCGCGGACCGGCTGATCTTCCCCGACAGCAAGGTGACCAAGGGGGAACTGGCAGCCTATTACGCCAAGGTGGCGCCGATCATGTTGCCCTGGACCGCCAACCGCCCGATCAGCCTCGTTCGCTGCCCGCAGGGGCGCGGCAAGAAATGCTTTTTCCAGAAGCACGACGCGGGCAGTTTCGGGGAATTTGTCCATCACGTCGATATCCGCGAGAAGGACGGATCGACCGAACCCTATCTCTATGTCGAGGATGCCGACGGGCTCGTCGCGTGCGTGCAGATGGGGTCGATCGAGTTTCACGGCTGGGGCTCGTCGATCGATGCGCTGGAAAAGCCCGATCGGCTGGTGTTCGACCTCGATCCCGACGAGGGGCTGGGGTTCGACGCGGTCAAGAAGGCGGCGGCGGACATCAAGGAGCATCTCGCCGACATCGGGCTCGTCAGCTTCGCGATGCTGACCGGCGGCAAGGGCGTGCACATCATCGTGCCGCTGACGCCGCGGGCAGAGTGGCTAGCGGTCAAGGACTTCGCCGATCGCTTCGCGCGCGCGCTCGCCGCGGCCGAGCCCGAGCGCTTCACCGCGACGATGTCCAAGGCCAAGCGCAAGGGGCGCATCTTTCTCGATTGGCTGCGCAATCAGCGTGGCAGCACCGCGATCATGCCTTATTCGGCGCGCGCGCGCTCCGGGGCGCCGGTCGCGGTGCCGGTGACGTGGAACGAACTGCGCGATCTGGACGGGGCCAACATCTATCATGTGACCGATGCCAATACGCTGATCGAGCGCGCCAACGACAAGGCGCTCGCCGGCTGGGGCGCCGCCGCGCAGGTGCTGCCGGACGTTTGATGCCGCGGCATCAGGCACGGGCGGCATCAGTCGACCACGAACAAACGCATTTGCGCATCGCCCCCCGATCGCCCACATAGGCGGGCAACACACCTGCAACAGGGACACCAATGGCCGATCCATATGCAACGCTGGGCGTGGCGCG
>JBQCEK010000123.1:0-10246 GCA_051960335.1 Sphingomonas sp. | reverse complement strand
GCCGCGCTCAGCGAAACCCGCGTGATCGGCGTGCTGGGCACCAACGCCACCGTCCGCCAGCCCTATGTCGATCGGCTCGCCGCGGAATTTGCCGCCGATTGCACGGTGCTTCGTCATGGCTCGGCCGAGCTGGTCGAACTTGCCGAGGCGTCGCTCCGCGGCGAAACGCTGGGTGACGATCGGTTTCGTGCAGTGCTTGCCGGCCTGTTCGATCAGCCCGGCGGTGATCGGCTGGATGTGATCGTCAACGCCTGCACGCATTTTCCGCTGGTCGCCGATCGCCTGGCGTCGGCCGCGCCGCATCCCGTGCGCTTCGTCGATGGCAGTGCCGGCATCGCGCGGCGCACCGCCGTGCTGACCGCGGGGGACCATTGGCCGGCGCGCCCCCAGGGTCGCGCGGTGTTCACCAGGCTCGACGATCAGGCGCGCGCGCTCGCCCCGGCGCTCGCGCGCTTCGGGCTCGATACGATCGAAGCGCTATAGGCTTCAGTCCGCGCGGTCCCAGACCTGTGTCTTGCACAGGATGGCGATGCACCCCTTCACCTTCAGCGTGTCGGGGCCGTCGCGCCAGACGACCGAGCGATACGTCTTGCCGTGGACCGGATCGTAGATTTCGCCGCGCCATTCGTCGTCGTCACGTTCCAGCTTGCTCAGAATGGATATTCCGATGATCGATCGGCCGCGCAGGTCCGGATCGGGATTGTTCAGATCATGGCTCTTGCGATACGGCAGCGGCACCAGGATCTTGGTCACCTTGCCGCACCAGCTGTCGCCGCATGGGCCGATCCGCACCACCACCTTCTTGTTCTGAATGCGCCAGTTGCCGGCGATGTCGTTCGCGGCGGCCGGTGGCGGCGCGGGCGGCGCCAGGGCGAGGGCAAGAGCGGTAAGCGGCATCACAAATTCCTGATAATGGACATAACAGTGGCTTTAGGCGATTATCGCAGATGCGGATGAACCGCCAATGACGATCGCGATCCGGGCCCCGCAGGGCACGTGGATCGGCTCGGCTGTGCGGACGAAGGACGAACGATGGCCAAGAAATCGAAGAAGCTGCCCAAGAAGATCGCCGGGGTGAAAATCCCCAAGAAGATGCGCAAATCGGGCGGCGAGCTGCTCGCCAAGGTCAATACCCCGCTCGGCCGCGAACTGGTCGCCGCGGGATTGGTCGCCGCCGGCGCGGCGATGGCGAAGAAGGGCCAGGCGCACCGCGCCGCGGCTCGCGCCGCCGGAGAGGTCGAGGATGCGGCCGAAGCCGGCGCGCGCATGGCCAGCCAGATCGGCGGGGTCGTGGGCGCCGCCGCCAACGCGGCGCTCGATCGCTTCTTCGGTCCGCAGCCGGACGCCGCGAAACCCGGCAAGGAACCGCCGACGGCGCACTAGGCCGTGCAGCGCCTGTTCGCGGAGCCCCGGCCGGCGTTCGGGCGTTAGGCCGGCATGCGCGCTTTCGCCCGGCTTCTCGATTCGCTGATCTACACGCGTTCGCGCAACGCCAAGCTGAAGCTGATCGGCGATTATCTTCGCGAAACCCCCGATCCCGATCGTGGATGGGCGATCGCCGCACTCACTGGCGATCTCGATCTCCCGGCGATCAAGCCAGCCATGATTCGCGCGTTGATCGAAACGCGCGTCGATCCGGTGCTTTACCGGATGAGCCGCGATTATGTCGGCGATTCGGCCGAGACGGTCGCCTTGCTGTGGCCCGGCGATCTCGACGGCGAGGGTACGGACCTGCGGCTTTCGGCGGTGGTCGATCGGCTGGCCACGCTGTCCCGGTCCGATGCGCCGGGCGTGCTTGCGGCGATGCTCGATCGCCTCGATGTCGCAGAACGCTTCGCCTTGCTCAAGATGGCGACGGGCGCCCTGCGCATCGGTGTTTCCGCGCGGCTGGCGAAGACCGCGCTTGCCCAGGCGTTCGATCTCGATGTCGATGCGGTCGAGGAGGTGTGGCACGGCCTCGCCCCGCCCTATGATTCGCTGTTCGCCTGGGCCGAAGGGCGCGGTCGCCAGCCCACCCCGGCGGACGTGCCGGTGTTCCGTCCGTTCATGCTGGCGCATCCGCTCGAAGGTACGATCGAAAGAATCGAGGATTTCGCCGCAGAGTGGAAATGGGACGGGATTCGCGTCCAGATCGTCCATGTCGGGGGGCAAACGCGCCTCTACAGCCGCGCCGGCGATGACGTTACGGCAAGCTTCCCCGAAGTCGCCGCCAGCTTCGCCACACCGGGCGTCGTCGACGGCGAACTCCTTGTAAAAGGGGGAGAACAAGGCACTGCGCTGGGCGAAGGCGCTGGCGCTGCAAGTTTCAACGCGCTGCAACAAAGGCTCGGCCGCAAGCAGGTGTCGGCCAGGATGCTCGCCGATTATCCCGCGTTCGTAAGGCTTTACGATATTCTGTTCGATGGCGCGGAGGATCTGCGCGCGCTTCCCTGGACGGTGCGGCGCCAGCGCCTCGAAGCCTTCGCGGGCCAGCTTGATCCCGATCGCTTCGATGTGTCCGCGATCATAGAAGCCGAACATTTCGAGCATCTTACCGATATCCGCGCGGGCGCGCGCGACGCGGCGATCGAGGGCGTGATGCTCAAGCGCCGCGATTCACCCTATGTCGCCGGCCGCCGCGCCGGGCTGTGGTACAAATGGAAGAGCGATCCGCTCGTCGCCGATTGCGTGATTATGTACGCTCAGCGCGGCAACGGCCGCCGCTCGTCCTTCTATTCGGATTACACCTTCGGCTGCTGGACGGCCGATGGCGCGCTCCTGCCGGTCGGCAAGGCTTATTCCGGGATTACCGATGAAGAACTGAAATTCCTCGATAAATTCGTCAGGAATCACACGCTCAATCGGTTCGGTCCGGTGCGCGAGGTGGAAAAGACGCTGGTGCTCGAAATCGCTTTCGATTCCATCCACGCGTCGAAGCGGCACAAGTCCGGCGTCGCGATGCGCTTCCCCCGCATCAACCGGATCCGCACCGACAAGCCGGCGGAGGAGGCCGATCACATCGCCACGCTGGAGCGGATGATCGCTTGACGCGCTTGCTGCGGCGCATTCGCCGTGACAAGCCAGCAAAATGAACCCCTTGACGCTCGCCGCCGTGCTGATGATCTCATCGGGCTCGATCCACGCGGTGGTCAACGCGATCGTCAAGGGCGGGCGCGACAAGATGGCCGGCCGCGCGCTGACCGACGGATCGAGCGCGATCCTGATGCTGCCGGCGATCCTGCTCGTGCCGTTGCCGACCGGCGCCTGGGGCTGGCTGGTGGCGAGTGGGTTGCTCCACGCCTTCTACCTCTGGGCGCTGGTGCGCGCCTATCAGGTTGGAGACCTGTCGGCGGTCTATCCCGTCCTTCGCGGCACCGCGCCGTTGCTTACGGCGCTGGTAACGCTCGGCATTCTCGGAGAGCCGGCCAGTGCGCGGGAAATCCTCGGCATCGCGCTGATCGGCGCGGCGATGTTCGCCATGATCGCGGGGCGCCATCTCGGCCGTGCCGCGCTGGGTTGGGCGTTACTGACCGGCGTATTCATCGCCAGCTACACCGTGATCGACGCTCACGGCGTGCGCGCGGCGCCTTCGCCGGCTAGCTATATCGCCTGGTTGTTCGTGATGATGGGCGCGATCGTCGTCGCAATGTTTGCCGCGGCGACACGCGGCGCGGTGTTCGCGGCGGCGGCGCAGCAATGGCGGCCCGGCGTCATCGCCGGCGCCCTGTCGATCGTCACCTACGGCATGGCGCTATGGGCGCTGTCGCTGGGGCCGACCGCGCCGCTGGCGGCGCTTCGCGAAACCGGCATGGTCACGGCGCTGCTCATCGCCATCCTGGTGCTGAAGGAACGCGCGACCACGGGCCGGATCATCGGCGTGCTGGGCATTTTGACCGGCGCGGTCCTTATTCTGACCGCCTGACCGCCCTTTCGGGCAACGCGGATTTCGGTGGCGCGTTGGGTTCCCGAATCTATAGGTAAGCCCATGATCGACCTTCAGGCCGCTACAGCCCTTCCCGCCGTCACGCACCGCGAGGATTATCGTCCGCCGGACTGGATGGTGCCCGATCTGCATCTCGATTTCGACCTCGACGCTGCCAGCACCAAGGTGCGCGCCACGCTGTCCGTCAAGCGCAACGGCCGCCACGACCGCGCGCTGCGGCTGGACGGCGCCGGTCAGAAGCTGCTGTCCGTCACGGTCGATGGCGTCGCGGTCAACGACTGGCGGCTGGAGGACGATCAGCTCGTCATTCCGCTTGGCGGCGATGCGCACACGATCGAAACCGAGGTTGAGATCGCGCCCGATCGCAATACGCAGCTGATGGGCCTTTACGCTTCCGGCGGGCTGTTGTGCACGCAGTGCGAGGCGGAAGGATTCCGCCGGATCACCTATTTTCCCGATCGGCCGGACGTGCTGACGCGCTACAAAGTGCGGATGACCGCCGACAAGGCGCGCTATCCGGTGCTTCTGGCGAACGGCGATCCGATCGCGGCGGGCGAAGCGAGTGACGGGCGGCATTGGGCCGAATGGAGCGATCCCTTTCCCAAGCCGAGCTATCTGTTTGCGCTCGTCGCCGCCAATCTAAAGCCCAATCGCGCCACCTTCACGACGATGTCGGGCCGCGACGTGCAACTCGCCATCTGGGTGCGCGAACGCGATCTCGCCAAGACCGATCACGCGCTTCACGCGCTGAAAGCGGCGATGGCGTGGGACGAACGCGTTTACGGCCGGGAATATGATCTCGACGTGTTCAATATCGTCGCGGTCGACGATTTCAACTTCGGCGCCATGGAGAACAAGGGGCTGAACATCTTCAACAGCCGCTATGTCCTCGCCGATCCCGACACCGCCACCGATCAGGATTTCGATGCCATCGCGGCGGTCGTGGCGCACGAATATTTCCATAATTGGTCCGGCGACCGGGTGACGTGCCGAGACTGGTTCCAGCTGAGCCTGAAGGAAGGCTTCACCGTTTTCCGCGATCAGAGCTTTTCAGCCGATCAAGGCTCTGCCGCGGTCAAGCGGATCGAGGACGTGAAGATGCTCCGCGCAGCGCAATTCCCGGAGGATGCGGGGCCGCTGGCGCACCCGATCCGCCCCGATTCCTACATCGAAATCTCCAATTTCTACACCGCGACGATATACAACAAGGGCGCCGAGGTCATCCGCATGATGGCGACGATGCTTGGCGAGAAGCGGTTCCGCGCGGGTACCGATCGCTATTTTAACGAGTTCGACGGCACGGCGGCGACCTGTGAGGATTTCGTCGCCTGCATGGAAGAAGGGGGCGGCATCGACCTCGCCCAGTTCCGCTTGTGGTACAGCCAGGCCGGCACGCCGCGGGTGTCGGCGACGTTGACCCACGAACAGGATAGCGATCGGGCCACCTTGACGCTCGCCCAATCGACCCCGCCGACGCCGGGCCAGGCGGCCAAGCAACCGATGGTGTTGCCGCTGAAAATCAAGCTGTTCGGTCGTGACAGCGGCGCAGCCCTGGCCGCCGAACGGCTCGTAACGCTGACCGAAGCGAGTGAGGAGATCGTTTTCGAGGGAGTGTCGGAACGGCCCGTGCTCTCGATCAATCGCGGCTTTTCCGCGCCGGTGATCGTGGAGACCAATCGCACGCCCGCCGATCTCGCCTTCCTGTCGGCGCATGATGACGATCCGTTCGCCCGGTATGAGGCGATGCAGCAACTGATGCTCGATACGCTGGTCGCGGCGGCCAGCGGCGGGCGGCCCGATCACACCCCGGTGATCGAGGCGGTGCGCAACACGCTGAACGACGCGGCGCTCGATCCCGCTTTCGTCGCCGAAGCGGTGCTGCTGCCGTCCGACAATATCATCGGCGACCAGATGGCGACGGTCGATCCCGATCGGGTTTTCGCCGCGCGCGAGGCGCTGCGCCGCGATCTCGCCCGCACGCTCGATGCCGATTGGCGCGCCGCCTATGATGCCGGCGGCGACGCCCCCTATGCGTATAACCCGGCCGCCAAGGGACGCCGGCGGCTGAAGAACGTCGCGCTCGGCTATCTCACCGCGAGCAGCGCCGGCGAGGGAGCGAAGCTCGCCTTTGCGCAGTTCGAGGAATGCGACAACATGACGGATCGTCAGGCCGCGCTCACCGCGCTGGCCAATGGCGACAGCGATCTGCGCGTCGCTGCGCTCGACATCTTCTACAATCGCTATTCGGATAATCCGCTGGTGCTCGACAAATGGTTCTCGACCCAGGCGCTGTCGATGCGCGATGATACGCCGTCGATGGTCGAGGCGCTGGCGCGACATGCCGATTTCACCCTCGCCAATCCGAACCGGGCGCGGGCGCTGGTCGGCGCGTTCAGCGTCAATCAGCGCGCATTCCACGAAGCGTCCGGCCGTGGCTATCGCTTCGTTGCCGATCAATTGCTGGCGCTCGACAGGTTGAACCCGCAGACGGCCGCCAAATTGCTCCCGCCGCTTGGCCGCTGGCGGCGCTTCGATCCGGCGCGATCGGCCAGGATGCGCGCCGAGCTGGAGCGGATCGTCGCGACGCCGGGCCTCTCGAAGGACCTGTTCGAGCAAGCCTCCAAAAGCCTCGAATCCTAACCGTCACCCGGACTTGTTCCGGCATGGCGGTGGGGAGATTGCGGCCGCTTCGCGCGTTACCCGGGCATGACCGAGCCCGCCGACCGCCGTGCCGAGCGCACGCACCGCAAGATCGCCCAAAGTGCCGAAGTGGTCCGCGCAAGCGAGGTCCAGCAAGCCGACAAGGCCGATCACCGCACGCGGCTCGCCGCCGACCGGACGGTTCTCGCTGCCGAACGGACCTATGCGGCCTGGGTGCGCACTGGCCTCGCCGCGCTTGCTTCGGGAATCGGCGCTCGCGCGCTGCTCGACAAGATCGTGGTCGACTGGCTGATCGTCGCCACCGGTTGCGTGCTGATCGCCTTTGGCGCGTTCTGCTTCATCGCTGCGGTGTGGCGTGAATTGTTGCCCAGGATCAAACCGGAACATGACGTGCAACGCCTGCCCCCCGCCCTATTGGTCTCGATCAACGGCTTCCTGGTGCTCGTTTCCATCGCCGCGTTGATCGGTTTGCTGGCGAGCTGAGGCCGATCGACATTCAGGCTTGGCCCTCCAGGGACGCGGGGTTCGATGGCGGCTCGCCCCCGCAGCCCTTTCAATGTTGGATTTCTTCTGGTCTATCCTGTGCGATGGAACGGCATCGCATTCCCGCCACGCTGCCTGCCGGCGCGCAACCAAGGCGTTGCGGGCGCGAACCAGTCGCCAGACAGTCGCTTACCCGTCGCGTCCGCGGGGCGCGGATGGCACATCAGTGGCGCGTCGCGTTGCAAAACAGGGGCTTCGCAGGCGCAACAGGCGGCAAAACCGCGCGACGCTCTCCACTTTCTCTCCTTCACCGATCCGCGCGCGAATCGCTGCTAGAACAATCGCCCGCCATTGGGCACCGCCCGGCTTGGCGTCACCAATACGACATGACCGTTCTAGTCCGGAAAGCCGAGCGTCAGCACGTCGGACATCATCGGCCCGATCTGTCGCGGCGGAAAGTTGACGACGGCGGCAACCTGCATGCCCACCAGGTCGGCAAGCGCGTAACGCTCGGTAATCTGCGCCGAGGATCGCTTTATACCGAGGATCGGCCCGAAATCGATGGTGAGCTTGAACGCCGGCTTGCGCGCTTCAGGAAACGGCTCGGCCAAAATGATCGTGCCGACGCAGATATCGACCTTGAGGAAATCGTCGAACACGATCGCCGGGGCCGCCGCGGCATCGGGATCGTGCGCCGCGTGCATCAGAAATCGTGGTTCGCATAATGTTTGGGCGGGCCGATGATTTCCATTCGTTCGGACAGCAGCGGCTGGAAGCTCGGCCGGCTCTTGAACCCGCCATACCAGCCGGCAGCCTGCTCATGCCCCTTCCAGTCGATCCCGCCGAGATAATCGGCAACCGAAATCTGGGCGGCAGCGGCAAGATCGGCCAGGCTCATCGTCGCGCCGCCAAGCCAGTTGCGGTGATCGAGCAGGTAATCGATGTAATCGAGGTGGCGCTCCGCCGCCTTCATCGCCTCGCGCAGCGCCTTGGCGTCCGGCGTAGCCCGGTGGACGAGCCGCTTGATCATCCGTTCGTGGAGCAGCGGCGCCGTCACGTCATTGTAGAAATGCGTGTCGAACCAGGTGACGAGCCGGCGGATCTCCGCCCGGCCCGTCGCCGATCCGTTGATCATCGCCGCCTTGTCGATCGTTTCCTCGAAATATTCGCAGATCGCCATCGAATCCATCAGCAGGATGCCGCGCGCCGGATCGGTGATCACCGGCGTTTGCCCGGCAGGATTCATATCGACGAACTCATCGCGCCTCAGCCACGGCGATTCGCGGACGAGTTCGTAGCCGACGCCCTTCTCACCCAGCAGCAGGCGAACCTTGCGCGAGAAGGGACAGAGCGGAAATTGGTAGAGCTGCCACATGGCAACGCTGTTACGTCAGCAGCCGGCGGAGCGGAAGGGCAAGTTACTCCGCAGCTTCCAGGGTCTCGCTTTCATCGAGCGGCTGCGGCAGGCGCCCGAGCATCTCCTTGGGCACGACTTGCCAGAAGCGGCCGCGGACGCGGTCCCAATCGTCGAGCAGGCCGCGCGCCCATTTGCTGTCGGTCGCCTCGGCATGCGCGCGGATCAGATTGTGGAGCACCGCTTCCCAATGGGTCGAGGCGAGACGTTGCCAGACGATGCTGTCCGGGTTCGCCTTGCGCGCGAAGCTGTCATCCTCGTCGTAGATGAACGCCATGCCGCCGGTCATGCCCGCACCGAAATTGTTGCCGATCCGCCCCAGGATCACCGCGACGCCGCCGGTCATATACTCGCAGCCATTGGCGCCGCAGCCCTCGACGACGACATTGGCGCCCGAATTGCGCACCGCGAAGCGCTCGCCGGCGCGGCCCGCGGCGAACAGCGATCCCGCGGTCGCGCCGTAGAGAACGGTGTTGCCGATGATCGTATTGTCCTGGCTGGCGAGCGGCGACGAGACCACCGGGCGCACCGCGATGATGCCGCCCGACAGCCCCTTGCCGACATAGTCATTGGCGTCCCCAAACACCTCGAGCGTGATGCCCTTGCACAGAAACGCGCCGAGGCTCTGCCCCGCCGAGCCGCGCAGCCGCACGGTGACATGCCCGTCGGCGAGCTTCGACATGCCGAACTTGGCGGTGATTTCCGAGGAGAGGCGTGTGCCGACGGCGCGATGGGTATTCCTGACCGAGTAGGTAAGCTGCATCTTCTCGCCACGCGAGAACACCGCGGCGGCATCTTTGATGATCTGCGCATCGAGGCTGTCGGGCACCGGGTTGCGCCAGGTATCGAGGCTGAAGCGGCGTTGGCTTTCCTCGGCATCCACCTCGGCGAGGATCGGGTTGAGATCGAGATCGTCGAGATGCTCGGCGCCGCGGCTGACCTGGCGGAGCAATTCGGTGCGGCCGATCACCTCGTCGAGGCTGGAAACGCCCAATCGCGCCAGGATGTCGCGCACCTCTTCGGCGATGAAGGTCATCAGGTTGATGACCTTCTCCGGGCTCCCGGTGAACTTGGCGCGCAGCCGCTCGTCCTGCGTGCAGACGCCGACGGGGCAGGTGTTCGAATGGCATTGGCGGACCATGATGCAGCCCATCGCCACCAGGCTCAGCGTGCCGATGCCAAACTCCTCGGCGCCAAGGATCGCAGCGATGACGATATCGCGCCCGGTCTTCAGCCCCCCGTCGGTACGCAGCCGCACTCGGCCGCGCAAGCCGTTGAGCGTCAGCGTCTGGTTGACCTCGCTCAGCCCCATTTCCCATGGCGTGCCGGCATATTTGATGCTGGTCTGCGGGGAAGCTCCGGTGCCGCCGTTATGACCGGCGACGAGGATCACATCGGCATGCGCCTTGGCGACGCCCGCCGCGACGGTGCCGATGCCGGCCGAACTGACCAGCTTCACGCAGACCCGCGCGCGCGGATTGATCTGCTTCAGGTCGTAGATGAGCTGCGCGAGGTCTTCGATCGAATAGATATCGTGGTGCGGCGGCGGCGAGATAAGGCCGACGCCCGGCACCGAGTGCCGCACACGCGCGATGACTTCATCGACCTTGTGGCCGGGAAGCTGGCCGCCTTCGCCAGGCTTCGCCCCTTGCGCGATTTTGATCTGCATCATGTCGGCATTGACGAGATACTCGGCGGTGACGCCGAAGCGGCCCGAGGCGACCTGCTTGATCGCCGAGCGCATCGAGTCGCCGTTCGGCATCGGC
>JBQCEK010000122.1:0-13320 GCA_051960335.1 Sphingomonas sp. | reverse complement strand
GATCGGCGCGATGCCCAGACGGGGTATTTCGATGGCCGGACAGCGGTCCATGACGACCGTCAGGCCGGCCGCCTCGGCGCGCGCCGCCGCGGCTTGGTTGATGACGCCGAGCTGAAGCCACACGGCCTTGGCGCCTGCGGCAATCGCTTGATCGACCGCTTCGCCCGCGGCTTCGGGGCGGCGGAAGATATCGACCAGGTCGATCGGCTCACCGATCTGCGCCAGATTACGCCAGACGAACTCGCCGTAGATATGCTCGCCGGTGATCTGCGGATTGACCGGGATGACGCGGTATCCGTGGCGCTGGAGCATCGCCATCACGCGGTTGGACGGGCGATCGGGGCGATCCGACGCGCCTATCAACGCGATCGTTCGCACGCTTTCGAGCAGCGCCTTGATGTCTTGATCGCGATCGAGCGGCATTATCGAGCTCCAGCTTCGAGCCAGGCGTGGACCTGGCCGGCCACTAGATTGAACGCCGCCGCCTCGGGGCCGTTCCCGGCGACGGGTGGCGCGCCGCCGTCCGAGCCGGTGCGGATCGCGATATCGAGCGGGATCCGGCCGAGAAAGGGAATGCCGAGATCGGTAGCGGCGGCTTCCGCGCCGCCGCGCCCGAACGGATCGGATACCTCGCCGCAATGCGGGCACAGATACCCGGCCATATTCTCGACCAGCCCGATCACCGGCACGCCTGCCTTGGCGAACAGGTCGATCGCGCGTCGCGCATCGATCAGCGCGAGATCCTGCGGCGTGGAGACGATCACCGCGCCCGCAGGCCGGTGCTTCTGGATCATCGTCAGTTGAACGTCGCCGGTGCCGGGCGGCAGATCGAGCACCAGCGTGTCGGTCGTTCCCCAATCGCCGTCGATCAGCTGGCCGAGCGCGCCGCCCGCCATCGGCCCGCGCCAGGCGATCGCCTGATCGGGCGCGACGAGCTGCCCCATCGACAGCAGCGGCACGCCGAACGGTGTCTCGACCGGGAGCAGCGTCTTGTCGCGTGCTTGCGGGCGTATTCCCTCGACGCCGAGCAGCTTGGGCTGCGACGGGCCATAGATATCGGCGTCGACCAGCCCCACCGTGCGGCCGAGCCGACGGAGTCCGATCGCCAGATTGGCGGCGACGGTCGATTTGCCGACGCCGCCCTTGACGCTCGCCACCGCGATCAATCGGCGAACGGTGCGCTGGCTGGTTTGCGCGATCCGCACCTCGTCGATCCCCGGCACTGCGCGGGCGGCGCGATCGACATCGGCTTCCAGCGCGGCGCGCGCTGCTTCGTCCAGTCCGGTCACATCGAGAATGATGCTCGCGCGGCCCGCCTGGCAGCGGGCGGTCGCCCGGTTTCCGGCGACAGGTTCAAGGGCGCGGTCGAGGGCTTCGGCATCGGTCATGCCGGCGACATAAGCGCGCTTGTCCCGGTTGCCACTGTTTTTCCGCGCCCGCTCACTTATAAAGGCAGGATGAGCATTTCGTTGCGGCTGCGTCAGGGGCTGAAATCATTCATGAGCGACAAGTCCAAGGGACCGTGGGGCGGCCCCGATGACGACAAGAAGGATGGGCCGCCGAATCCCTGGTCGATTCCGCCGGCGGGGCGTGGGCGCGGCAGCAAGCCGACGGCGCTCGACGATTGGCTGAAGCGCGCCCGCGGCGGCGGTGGCGGCAATGGCGGCGGGCATTTCAGCCTGCCCAGCGGCCCCGGCGGGCGATCGCTGTGGATGATCGGGATCGGCCTGGTGCTGGCGGCGTGGATCGCCTTCACCAGCATCCATCCGATCGGCCCGGAAGAGCGCGGCGTGACGACCTTCTTCGGCCGTTATTCGGGCACGCTCGGCCCCGGCATCCACGTCACCTTTCCGGCGCCGATCAACCGGGTGACGGCGATCGACGTGCAGAACATCCGCACCGAGAATTTTCCCGACGGCGGCGATGGCGAGAATCTGATGCTGACCGGCGATCAGAACATCATCGATCTTGCCTATTCGGTGCGCTGGAACGTCGCCAATGCGCAGGATTTCGAGTTCCAGATCGCCGATCCGCGATCGACCGTGCGCGCGACGGCGGAAAGCGCGATGCGTGAGGTGATCGCCAACGTCGATCTCGATGATGCGATGGGCCCCGGCCGGACGACGATCGAGGCGCAGGTGCAGGATCGCATGCAGCAGATCCTCGACAGCTATAATTCCGGGGTTCGGATCCAGGGCGTCGCGATCAAGCAGGCCGATCCGCCCGCGCAGGTCAACGATGCGTTCAAGGACGTAACGGCGGCGCAGCGCGACGCGGTGGCCGCGCGCAACAACGCGCATGCCTTCGCGCAGCAGGTGATCGCGCAGGCGCAGGGCGAGGCGGCGCAGTTCGACCGCATGTATCAGCAGTATAAGCTCGCCCCGGAAGTGACGAAGCGGCGCATGTATTACGAGACGATGGAGAATATCCTGGTGCGTAACGACAAGGTGATCGTCGAGGCGCCGGGCGTGATGCCGTATCTCAAGCTGCAGGGCGGCCGTTCCGCGCCGCCGCCGCCCGATGACAGCGACGTGCAGACCACCGCACCGGCGCCGACGAGCGGAGACGGCCAATGAACCGCGCGCTCCTCCGCAATCCGGTGACGATCGGGATTCTCTCGCTGGTCGCCCTGATCGTCCTCGCCAGCACCTTCACGATCGTGCCGGAGACGCAGCAGGTCGTCGTGCTGCGCTTCGAAAACCCGGTGCGCACCGTCAATGCCTGGAAGCCGGGTCAGGTGTTCGGCCGCACCGGCGCCGGACTGATCATGCGCGTGCCGTTCATCGATCGGCTGGTGTGGGTCGACAAGCGGATCCTCGATGTCGATTACGACAACCAGCAGGTCCTCTCGTCGGATCAGCTGCGGCTGGAGGTCGATGCCTATGCGCGCTTTCGCATCGTCGATCCCTTGAAGATGGTGATCACCGCCGGCGGTGAAGAGGGCGTGACGGAGGCGCTACGGCCGCTGCTCGGCACGGCGATCCGCAACGAGCTGGGCAAACATCCGTTCGCCACGCTGCTCAGCCCGGAACGCGATCAGGTGATGGATTCGATCCAGGTCGGCTTGCAGAAGCTGGCGTCGCAATATGGCGTCGAGATCGTCGACGTGCGGATCAAGCACGCCGATCTGCCCGATGGCAGCCCGCTCAATTCCGCGCTTCAGGCGATGAAATCGGCGCGCGAGCAGCAGGCGGTGACGATCCGGGCCGAAGGCGCCAAACAAGCCCAGATCATCCGCGCGGATGCGTCGGCGCAGGCGTCCCACATCTATGCGGAAGCGTTCAACCAGGATCCGAAGTTCTACGATTTCTACCGGGCGATGCAGTCTTATGAGCATACGTTCGGCGGCGACGGCGACACCCGGACCCCGCATGGGACGACGCAAGTGATCCTTTCGCCCGACAATGCGTATTTGAAGCAGTTCGAAGGCAAGTAGGGCCTGTCGATCCGTTCATATTCAATCGAGGTTCAGCAAGATTTCGCGATAGACCGTGCATCTTTCGCGAAGGCAACAACAAGAGGAATTCGCTCAGTGCGTTACGCTTACGGCATTACCGGCGCCCTTCTCCTCGGTGGCGCGGCCGCCGCCATGACCCTGCAACCGCCGGCCGGCGCGCAACAGGCGCAGAACGAACCGGGAGCGATCCAGCAGGTGACGCCGCGTGCCGGCGCGCCGATGAGCTTTGCGAACATGGTCGCTCGGCTGCAGCCGGCGGTGGTCAACATCTCGACCACGCAGCATGTGAAGGTGCCCACCAATCCGTTCGCCGGCACGCCGCTCGGCGACCTCTTCGGGCAGATGAACGGCGGCCAGGGCGGCGGCACGACGACGCGCGAGGCCGAATCGCTCGGCTCGGGCTTCATCATTTCCCCCGATGGCTATGTCGTCACCAACAACCATGTGATTTCGGCGGGCGCGCAAGGCGCGACGGTCGACGAGATCACCGTGACGATGACCGACGGCAAGGAATATAAGGCCAAACTGGTCGGCCATGACGATACGGCCGATCTTGCCGTGCTGAAGATCGATGGCGGCCCGTTCCCGTACGTCAAGTTCGGCGATTCGAAGGGCGCGCGCGTCGGCGATTGGGTGATCGCCATCGGCAATCCGTTCGGCATCGGCTCATCGGTGACGGCGGGCATCATCTCGGCGCTTCATCGCACCACCGAACTCAGCGGTCCCTACGATCGCTTCATTCAGACCGACGCCTCGATCAACCGCGGCAATTCGGGCGGGCCGATGTTCGATATGAACGGCAATGTGATCGGCATCAATTCGCAGATCCTGTCGCCATCGGGCGGCAACGTCGGCATCGGCTTCGCGATCCCGGCCGAAGAGGCGAAGCCCGTCGTCGATATCCTGATGAAGGGCGAATCGGTGAAGCGCGGCTATCTTGGCGTCGCGATTCAGCCGATCACGGACGATATCGCCTCGTCGCTCGGCATCGACAAGAATGTCGGCGGCCTGATCGCCAGCGTCACGCCGGACGGCCCCGCCGCCAAGGCCGGGTTCAAGCCCGGCGACGTGGTGATGAAGGTGGGTGGGCAAGATGTGACGGCCGAACAGTCGCTCAGCTATCTGGTCGCCAATCTGCAGCCTGGCGCGCGCGTTCCGTTCGAGATCGTCCGCTCCGGCCAGCACATCACGCTCACCGCGACGCTCGCCACGCGGCCGTCGGAACAGGAACTCGCCGGCTTCGATCAGCAGGATGACGATGATTCGATGCCGGATGCGGACGATCAGACCCAGCAGGATCAGGCGACCGCGGATTCGATCGGCATCTCGACGATCCCGCTGACGGCGGCGATCGCGCGTCAGGTGGGGATCGATCCCGCAACCAAGGGCGTGATCATCACCTCGGTCGATCAGTCGAGCGACGCCGGCCAGAAGCTGCAACGTGGGCTGGTGATCGTTTCGGCCAACGGGGCGCCGGTATCGACGCCGCAACAGCTTGCCGCGCAGGTCAGCGCCGCCAAGCGCGCCGGGCGCGATCAGGTGCTGCTCTACATCGCGCTGCCCAAGGGGCAGAACCGCTTCGTCGCGGTGAAGATCAAGAAGTAAACCGCTTCTCCGTCGAAACAGTCGAGCCGCCGTCCGGTTATCGCAACCGGGCGGCGGTTCGCGTTTCGGCTTCCGTCGCGCGCCGCAGCGCTATAGCGTGCGGCGGCAATCAAGAGGGAGCGCAGCGCATGGCGGACGGCAGCATTTTTATCGGCGCGAGCGCAAGCGATGCCAGCAAGCGCCAGCAGCTCGAGCTCAAACGCGCCAATCGCCACGGGCTGATCGCGGGCGCGACCGGCACCGGCAAGACGGTGACGCTGCAGGGCATCATCGAGGGGTTCTCGGCTGCCGGCGTGCCGTGCTTCGTCGCCGACGTGAAGGGCGATCTGTCGGGCATCGCGATGGCCGGATCACCGGCGGCCAAGACGCATGAGCCGTTCGCCGCGCGGGCGAAGGAAATCGGCTATGACGACTGGTCGTACAGCGACAATCCCGTGCAATTCTGGGATCTATTCGGGGAGCAGGGCCATCCGATCCGCACCACCGTCAGCGAAATGGGGCCGCTTCTCCTTTCGCGCTTGATGGATCTGAACGACGTTCAGGAAGGCGTGCTGACGATCGCGTTCACTGTTGCCGACAAGGATTCGCTGCTGCTCCTCGATCTCGATGATCTGCAAGCGATGCTCTCCAACTGCGCGCAACGCGCCGATGAGCTGACCACCACCTACGGCAATGTCTCCAAGCAATCGATCGGCACCATTCAGCGCGCGCTGTTGCAGTTGCGCAGCCAGGGCGGCGATCATTTCTTTGGCGAACCTGCGCTGGCGATGGCCGATTTCATCCAGTGCGACGACAAGGGGCGTGGCATCGTCAACGTGCTCGCGGCCGACAAATTGATGCAATCGCCGCGGCTTTATTCGACGTTCCTCTTGTGGTTGATGAGCGAACTGTTCGAGCATCTCCCCGAAGTCGGCGATCCGGACAAACCGGTGCTGTGCTTCTTCTTCGATGAAGCGCATCTGCTGTTCGACAATGCCCCCAAGGCGCTGCTCGAAAAGATTGAACAGGTCGTTCGCCTGATCCGATCGAAGGGCGTCGGCGTCTATTTCATCACGCAGAACCCGATCGACATTCCCGATACCGTGGCCGGTCAGCTCGGCAACCGTGTGCAGCATGCCTTGCGCGCGTTCACGCCCAAGGATCAGCAGGCGGTGAAGTCCGCCGCCGATACGTTTCGCGCCAATCCCGGCGTGGATGTCGCCACCGTCATCACCGAGTTGAAGGTGGGCGAAGCACTGGTGTCCTTGCTCCTGCCCGATGGATCGCCCGAACCGGTCGAGCGCACGCTGATCAAGCCGCCGCGCAGCCGTGTTGGCCCGGTGACGCCCGAAGAACGCAAGATGCTGATCGAAACCGATGCGATCGGAACCAAGTACGACACCTTGATCGATCGCGAATCGGCGGAGGAACTGCTGACCGCGAAAGCCAATGAGGCGACCGCGGCTGCCGCCGAGGCGCAGGCCCAAGATGCGGCGGAAAAGGCCGCCGCGCAGCAGGCCAAGGAAGACGCGCGGGCTGCAAAGGAAGCCGAACGCGCCAAGATCGCGGCCGATCGCGCGGCGGCGCAGGCGGCCGCCGCGCAGGCGCGCGCCGCGGCGAACAATCCGTGGAACAAGGTCGCCACCTCGGCCGCACGCTCCGCATCCTCTGCGATCGGCCGCCAGGTCGCCAATCAGATCAGCCGCGAAGTATTCGGCTCATCGCGCGGCGGCGGGGCGGGAATCGTCGGCGGCATCGTCCGCGGCGTGCTGGGCGGCTTGTTCAAGGGGCGCTGATCCCAATCAACGTCGCTCCGCTCCTCGCAATGGCGGGCCGCCTCAAGGCTGCCCGCCGCCGCCAGCGGCGCCGTACACCTGCCCGGTCGCGTAGCTCGCGTCGCGCGCGGCGAGCTGGACGTAGATCGACGCCAGCTCGGCGGGCTGGCCCGGCCGCCCCATCGGCGTTTCGCCGCCAAATTGCTCTAGCTTTTCCATCGTCGCGCCGCCGGACACTTGCAACGGCGTCCAGATCGGGCCCGGCGCCACGCCGTTGACGCGGATGCCCCGGGGCCCAAGCTGCTTGGCCAGGCTCTTGGTGAAATTCATCAGCGCCGCCTTGGTCATCGCATAATCGACGATGTCCTTCGATGGATCGTACGCCTGCTCCGAAGTCGTGAAGATGATCGCATCGCCGGCGTCCATATGGTCAAGCGCGGCGCGGGTGATCCAGAACGGCGCATAGACGTTGGTTTTCATCGTCGCGTCGAAATCATCGCTCGATATGTCGGCAAGCGTATCGCGCTGCTGCTGGCGGGCGGCGTTATTGACGAGCACGTCGAGCCCGCCGAGCTTATCCACCGCTTCGGCGACGAGGCGCTTGCAAAAGGCTTCGTCGCGCAAGTCGCCGGGGATCGCAGCGGCAGTGCGCCCTTCGGCTTGGATCAGCGCAACCACCTCGTCGGCGTCGGGCTGCTCGTTCGGGTGATAGTTGATCGCGACGTCGGCGCCTTCGCGCGCGAAGGCGATCGCGGCGGCGCGGCCCATGCCCGAATCGCCACCGGTGATAAGCGCCTTGCGGCCGGCCAGCCGTCCCGAGCCGACATAGCTGCTCTCCCCGTGATCCGGCCGGGGATTCATGTCGCGTGCAAGGCCCGGCCAGGGCTGGGTCTGCCGCTCGAAGGGCGGCTTGGCGTAGCGCGCGGTCGGGTCCTTCGTCTCGCTGGCGGCGGGTCGATCGATCGTTTCGGCGTTGGACATGGCGGGTCTCCTTCCTGCCGCCAACGGCTGGCGTTCGGCCCTGTTCCGCCTTAGGTTGATGCGGATCAGACACAGGAGCGCAGGCCATGACTCTCGAATCCGCCACCGACTGGAGCGCCGTCAGCGACGCGGGGCTCGACGAGGTGATCGAGCTGCGCCGCGCGATCCACGCCGATCCGGAAATCGGGCTGCACTGCCCGCGCACCACCGAAAAACTGAAGGCCGCGCTCGCCGGGCTGCCGCTCGAAATCCATGAAGGCACGTCGACCACCGGCTTCGTTGCGATCCTGCGCGGGGGGCGAGACAACGGCCGAACCGTGCTGCTGCGCGGCGATCACGACGCGCTGCCGATGCAGGAGGAAACCGGGCTTCCCTTTGCCTCGAAGGTTCCCGGCGCGATGCACGCCTGCGGGCACGATGCGCATTCGGCGATGCTGGTCGGCGCGGCGAAGGCGCTCTCAGCGCGCAAGGACGATCTGCCCGGCACCGTCGTCTTCATGTTCCAGCCCGGCGAGGAGGGCTATCACGGCGCGCGCTACATGATCGACGATGGCTTGCTCGCCATCGCGAAACCCGAAGCGGCCTTCGCGCTGCACATCTCGCCCAATGCGCCTGCCGGCACGTTCGTCGGCCGATCCGGCCCGCTGCTCGCCTCGGCCGATACGCTGCGCGCGACGATCCACGGCCGCGGCGGACACGGCGCGATGCCGCACGATTGCCTCGATCCGATTCCCGTCGCGTGCGAGATCGTGCTGGCGCTGCAAACCTATGTCGCGCGGCAGGTGGCGGTCACCGATCCCGCGGTGCTGACGATCGCGCAGATCAACGCTGGCAGCGCGCACAACATCCTCCCGGCCAAGGTGGAGATGGTCGGCACGCTGCGCACGCTATCGGAAAAGACGCGCAAGCAGATGCAGCAGGCGTTCGTCCGCATCGTCGAGAATATCGCCGCGGCGCACGGTGCGACCGGCGAAGCGGTCGTCGAACTCGGCTATCCGGTGACGATGAACGAACCGCGCGCGACCGCGCTGATGGAGCGGATCGCGGCGGATTTGGGCGGTGAGCAAGGCTGGCAGGAGATGCCCGCGCCGATGATGGGCGCGGAGGATTTCTCCTATGTGTTGCAGGAAGTGCCCGGCGCGATGGCGTTCATCGGCGTCGCGCCGGAGGGCAGCGATCCGCGAACCAATCCGCCGCTGCACAACACCCGGATGACGATCGAGGAAAGCGTGATGGCGCGCGGCGTGGCGATGCATTGCACGCTGGCCGATCGGTTCCTCAACGACGGGCTGGATTGAACGAACCCTCCGCTTGGGCTCTTGCCCGGGGGAAGAGCGAAGTTAATCCGCTACCAGCGTGAATGTCGCGCTTTCGGTCGCGGTCGAATCGCCGCCCACATAGAGCGTGAACGCGCCCGGCTCTGTGCCCCAGCTCATGTCGCGCCGGGTGAAGGCGAGGTCGCCCGGGCGCAGCGTGAACGTCACGTCCTTCGATTGGCCGGGCTTCAGCTCGATCCGGTCGAATCCCTTCAGCTCGCGAACGGGCCGGCTCACGCTCGCCACCGCGTCGTGAACATAGAGCTGCGGCACCGCCGCACCGGCGCGGTTGCCGGTATTGGTGACGCGCGTGGTGATGTGCATCGTGCCGCCCGGCCTCAGCACCGCCGTGTCGAGCCGCGGCGCACCGTAGCTGAACGTGGTGTACGACAACCCATAGCCGAACGGATAGAGCGGCGTATTCGGCAGATCGACGTAGCGGCTGGTGTACACCGTATGCTGATCGCCGGGCCGCCCGGTCGGCAAATGATCGTAGGTCAGCGGCACCTGGCCCAGCGCGCGCACCATCGTCACCGGCAGATGGCCGGAGAAATCGGCATCGCCGAACAGCAGGTCGCCCAGCGCATGCCCAGCCTCGTCCCCGCCGAGCCAGGCATAGACCAGCCCTTGCGCGTGTTCGGCGAGCCACGGCAACGCCAGCGGCCGTCCGCTGACGATCACCGCGATTACGGGCTTTCCGGTCGCGGCCACCGCCTTGGCGAGCGCGAGCTGCTCGCCGGGCAGATCGATCGCGGCGCGGCTGTTGCCCTCGCCGATCATGTCCACGCTCTCGCCGAGGACGAGGATCGCCACGTCTGCCGCCTTTGCCGCTGCCACCGCGTCGGCGATGCCTGATGTGTCGTCGCTCGCAACGTCGACGCCCTTGGCATAGCTGACCGTCGCCTTGCCCGCCGTCGCCTCGCGAATGCCGGCGAGCATCGTCACCACCTTGGCCGGATCACCCGCCGCGGGCATCTGCCCCTCCAGGTCGCGCGTCGCGGTCGCCATCGGACCAATGACGGCGATGCGGCCGGTCTTTCTCAGCGGCAGCACCCCCTGGTTCTTCAGCAGCACCATCGATTCGGCCGCTGCCTTGCGCGCGATCGCGCGGCTTTGGGCGAGCAGCGCGGGATCGTGCTCCCTGGCCGCGTCGCCATAGCGATAAGGATCGGCGAACAGGCCCAGCTTCCACTTCGCCTCCAGCACATGGCGAACCGCGGCATCCAGCTCGGCGACCGGAATCTTCCCGGCACGGACCAGCGCCGGAAGCTGCTCCAGATAGATGCCCGAATGCAGGTCCATCTCGATGCCGGCGTGGAGCGCCATCGCCGCGGCATCGGCGGGCGTTGCGGCCACGCCGTGAGTTACCAGTTCGGGAATCGCGTCATAATCGGAAATCAGCAGGCCGCGCCATTTCCAGTCGTCGCGCAGCGTGCCCGTCAGCAATGCGCGCGACGATGTCGCCGGCACGCCGTCGACCGTGGTGAACGCAGCCATCACCGATCCGATCCCGGCATCGGCGGCGGCCTTGAACGGCGGCAGATAGACGTCGCGAAACAGCCGGGGCGGAATATCGCCGGAATTATAGTCGCGGCCCGCCTGCGCCGCGCCATAGCCGGCGAAATGCTTCGCCGTCGCCATGATCGTATCGGGCGCGGCCAGATCGTTCCCCTGGAATCCCTTCATCTGCGCCACGGCCATCACGCTGCCTAGATAGGGGTCCTCGCCCGCGCCCTCGACGATACGGCCCCAACGCGGATCGCGGGCAATGTCGAGCATCGGACTGAACGTCCATGACACGCCCGATGCGGCCGCCTCGATCGCGGCGCGGCGATGCACCTGCGTGGTGAGCGCGCTGTCCCATGTCGCGGCCATCGCCAGCGGCACGGGGAAGATCGTGTAATAACCGTGCGCGACATCGCCTTCGAACATCAGCGGGATCTTGAGCCGCGATTGCATCGCCATGTCTTGCAGATGGCGCGTGTATTTCGCGACGTCGCGGTCATTGAGGACGCCGTTGGTCGCGCTCAGCTTTCCGGCGCGGGCGAGATCGTCCAGATTGCCGTAATCGTCGCCCAGCACCTCCAGCTGGCCGGCCTTTTCCTCAAGCGTCATCTGCTTGATCAGCCCTTCGACCTTGGCGTGCATCGCCGCTTCGTCGGTGGTCGGGGCGGCAGGCAGGGCAAGCGCGGCGAGCAGGGCGAGGGTCAGCATCTGGAAACGGTTACATCGCTCGACCGGCGATTGCCAGCCTTCTCCATTGAGCGGTAGGAACCATCGGCTCGCGGAGAACGGATGCCATGACCTCGCTGAAACGCTGCGGCTGGGCGCAAGACGACGCGCTGATGACGGCCTATCATGACACGGAATGGGGCGTGCCGGTGCGCGACAGCCGGGCATTGTGGGAAATGCTGGTGCTCGAAGGCTTTCAGGCGGGCCTGTCGTGGCGCACCATCCTGAATCGGCGCGAGGGTTTCCGCGCCGCCTTCGCCGGTTTCGATCCGGATGCGGTCGCGGCGTTCGGCGATGCCGATGTGGCGCGTTTGATGGCGGATGATCGCATCATTCGCGCACGCGCCAAGATCGACGCGACGATCGGCAGCGCAAGGCTCTATTGCGCGATGCGCGCCGCCGGCGAGGATTTCGGTGGCTGGCTGTGGGGTTTGGCGGGGGGCGCGTCGCAGCGCGGCGATGGTCATCACGTTCCCGCATCGACGGCGCGTTCGGCAGAGATTTCCAAGGCGCTCAAGGCGCGGGGCTTCAAATTCGTCGGGCCGGTGATCGTCTATGCGTGGATGCAGGCGGTTGGCATGGTCAACGATCATGCGCATGACTGTTTTCGACGCGATCAGGTGTAGATTATCCGCGATGCCCTCGCCGATCGCGCTCCGCTTCCCGTCAGGCGCACGCTCGGTCAAAGCGTCGGTCGCCCGCCGCAACCTCTTCCAATGTTGGAATTATTCTGATCTATCCTGGCGGGTGAAACGCAATCACCTCTCCGAAACGCCGGTCAAGCCGTCGGTCGCGGCGCGCTTCAGGCGCGTGATCGACGCCCGGGCGGCGCAAGCGGGGCGCGTATCCGTCACAAAGCGTCGCCCCAGCGTCGCCCTGGTGTCGCGTCGGTGCCGCGGTCGGGGCGCTGCCAAGGCGCTTGGCATCGACTCGCCGGCGCATCGCTGGCGCGGTTCGCGGCAAAATCCCGCGACGGTCTCCATTTTCTCCACTTCACCTGCTGCGGCGTTCGACCGTGGATGCTTCGCGCTTCCCTTCGCGCAATTTTCTTGCGACACCGCGGATCGGATCAAGCGAGGGGAAGACATGACCGACGACCGCACCGCAAGGCCGCTGGCCGAACTGACGATACGCGGCATCCTGCTCGGCGGCCTCATCACGTTGCTGTTCACCGCGGCGAACGTCTATCTCGGGCTCAAGGTCGGGCTGACCTTCGCCACCTCGATCCCCGCCGCCGTCATCTCGATGGCGATCCTGCGCGGGTTCAAGGATTCGACGATCCTCGAAAACAATATCGTGCAGACGATCGCGAGCGCGGCGGGAACGCTGGCGGCAATCATCTTCGTGCTGCCGGGCCTCATCATGGTCGGCTGGTGGCAGGGCTTTCCCTATTGGACGACCGCGCTGATCACCGGCACCGGCGGAATCCTGGGCGTGCTGTTCTCGGTGCCGCTGCGGCGCGCGCTGGTCGTCGATACGCCGCTGCCCTACCCGGAAGGGCGCGCGGCGGCCGAGGTGCTTCGGGTCGGCTCGGGCAGCCGCGAAGGCGCCGAGGAGAGCGCCAAGGGCCTGAAAGTGCTCGTCTGGAACAGCATCGCTTCGGCGGTCTTCGCGATCCTCACGCAGACGCGTCTCGTCGTCAGCGAGGCGGCGACCTATTTCCGCACCGGCGCTGGTGCGACCGGGATTTCCGGCAGCCTGTCGATGGCGCTGATCGGCGTAGGCCATCTGGTCGGCATTTCGGTGGGCGCGGCGATGGGGCTGGGCATGGTGATCGGCTGGTGGATCCTGCTGCCGATCCTCACCGCGCATCATCCGATGCCGGGCAGCAGCGCGGCCGATTGGGCGGGCGCGATCTTCAGCCAGGACGTGCGGTTCTTCGGCGCGGGCGTGATAGGCGTCGCGGCGATCTGGACGCTGGTGAAGATCGCCGGCCCCGTGATCGGCGGCATCCGATCGGCGATGGCGGCAAGTG
>JBQCEK010000121.1:0-3427 GCA_051960335.1 Sphingomonas sp. | reverse complement strand
CGGCGCGCGACACAACGGTCGCCTCGATCAATATGTCGCTGGTGTCGCGGCCATAGGCGCCCGCGTTCATCCGCACCGCGCCGCCCACCGTGCCGGGGATGCCGCGCAGGAATTCGAGGCCCGCGATCCCGGCGTCGCGCGCGACGCTGGCGACGGTGATGCCCATCGCCCCCGCACCGGCGCGCACGCGATTGCCGGGTTCGACCGTCACCTTGGCCATCGCCTTGGGCAGTCGTACGACCACGCCAGGCACGCCGCCGTCACGCACGATCAGGTTCGAACCGACACCGACCGGGAGCACGGGCGTTTCGGGATCGAGGCCGGCCATGAAGCTCGCCAGATCCTCGACGCTTTCGGGGCGCACCAGCCATTCGGCCGGGCCGCCGGTGCGGAACCAGATGAAATCGGCGAGGCTGCCGTGATGCTCGGCCGAGCCCTTGAGCGGCGGGAGGGCGTAGCAGACTGTCACGCCGGCACCTTCGCGGCTTCGATCGCGGGGGCGAGGCCGGCAGCCCATTTGGTGATGTCGCCCGCGCCGAGGCAGACGATCAGGTCGCCGTCGCGGATCGTGTCGGCCAGCGTCGTCGCCAAAGCATCGGCGTCGGTGATCGTCGCGGCGGAGCGGTGGCCGCGGCGCTTGAGGCCATCGACCAGCGCCAGCGCATCGACGCCCTCGATCGGCGCTTCGCCGGCGGCATAGACCGGCGTGACCAGCACCATATCGGCATCGTTGAACGCGGTCTGGAAGTCGCCCATCAGATCGCGCAATCGCGTGTAGCGATGCGGCTGAACGACGGCGATGACGCGGCCCCTGGTCCCTTCGCGCGCGGCGGCGAGGACGGCGCGAATTTCGACCGGGTGGTGGCCGTAATCGTCGATCACCGGCACGCCCGAAACCTCGCCCACCTTGGTGAAGCGGCGCTTGACCCCGGCGAACGCTGCGAAGCCGCGCTGGATCGTCGCATCGTCGATGCCCAGCTCGATCGCCACGCCGATCGCGGCGAGTGCGTTCTGGACGTTGTGGCGGCCGGGCATCGGAAGCTCGACGCCTTCGATCAGCCGCGTCTCGCCATCGCGGTTGCGCACCGCGACGTCGAAGCGGTTGCCGCCTGGAAATGGCACGACATTCTGGCCGCGAACGTCGGCCTGCGCGGCGAAGCCGTAGGTGACGATGCGGCGATCGCGGATACGCGGCACGATTCCCTGCACTTCGGGGTGATCGAGGCACAGGAAGGCGGCGCCGTAGAACGGCACGTTCTCGACGAACTCGACGAAGGCGCGCTTGACCGCGTCGAAATCGCCATAGTGATCGAGATGCTCAGGATCGATGTTGGTGACGACCGCGAGCGTACCGTCGAGGCGCAGGAAGCTGCCGTCGCTCTCGTCGGCCTCGACCACCATCCAGTCGCTCGCGCCCAGGCGCGCGTTCGAGCCATAGCTGTTGATGATGCCGCCGTTGATCACCGTCGGATCGACGCCGCCGGCATCGAGCAACGCCGCGATCATCGAGGTGGTCGTCGTCTTGCCGTGCGTGCCGGCAACGGCGACGGTCGATTTGAGACGCATCAGCTCGGCGAGCATTTCGGCGCGGCGGACGAGCGGCACACGGTGTTCGAGCGCGGCCTCCACCTCGGGGTTGCCGCGCTTCACCGCGGTCGAGATCACCACAACCGCAGCGTCGCCGATGTTCTCCGGCCTGTGCCCGATATGGACGACGATGCCCTTCTTGCGCAGCGCCAGCACGGTCGCGCTTTCGGACAGATCGGAGCCCTGAACCGAATAGCCGAGATTGTGCATCACCTCGGCGATGCCGGACATGCCGATGCCGCCGATGCCGACGAAATGGATCGTGCCGATGTCGGTGGCGACGCCCCTCATGCCGCAACGTCCGCGGGCAGCGGCACACCATATTCGCGGACGCCTTCGGATTGCGGGGCGAGCCGCTCGACCAGGTCGGCGAGGTCGCGCGTCGCATTGGGCCGGCCGCAGCTCTTGGCTCGCGCCGCGGCATTCTGCAGCGCCTGGGGATCGAGCCCCAGCTTCTGCATCTGCTTGGCGAGCTCCTTCGGCGTAAACGCCTTCTGGGGAATCGTCCGCGCACCGCCGGCTTCGGTGATTTCTTTCGCGTTGGCGGTCTGGTGATCGTCGGTGGCGATCGGCAGCGGCACCAGAATCGCGGGGCGGCCCGCCGCGGTCAACTCGGCGATCGTCGAGGCGCCGGCGCGCGCGATGACGAGGTGCGCCCAGGCGAGCTGTTCGGGCATGTCCGGCAGATAGGTTGCGAGCTCGGCGGCGATCTGGAGTTCGGCATATTTGGCGCGCGCGCCCTCGATATCCTCGATCCGCGCCTGATGCGTCACTTGCAGCCGGCGGCGGAAGCTGACCGGCAGCATCGCAAGGCCATCGGGCACTACCTGGCTGAGCACGCTCGCGCCCTGGCTGCCGCCGGTGACGAGCACACGGAAAATGCCGTCCTCCTCAAGCAGCGGGAACGTCCGATCGCGCAGCTTCAGCACCGCCTCGCGCACTGGATTGCCGACGAGATGCGTCTTCATCTGCCAGTCGGGCTTCAGGCGCTCGACCTCGAGATAGGAGGTGGCGATCGCATCCACCTTGCGCGCGACGAGCCGGTTGACGCGGCCGAGCACGGCGTTCTGCTCGTGCACCGCCGTCGGGATTTTCGCCTTGAACGCGGCGAGCAGCGCGGGAAGCGCGGGATAGCCGCCGAAGCCGATGACCGCTTCCGGCTTGAACGTGCGATACAGCTCGATCGCCATCGCGCGCCCGGCCATCATCTGGCGCGCGCCGCGCAGCCAGCCGATCGGCCCGCCCGACATCCGCCCGGCCGGCAGGATGTGCGTCTGCACCTCCTCGAACAATCCGGGAAAGCGCACCCCGCGATCGTCGCTGACCAGCGCGACGCGGTGGCCGCGACGAGTCAGTTCGGCCGCCAGGGCAGCCGCGGGAACCATATGGCCGCCGGTTCCACCGGCAGCGAGGACGAAGTGGCGTTCGCGTGTCATCGCCCGCTCCATCGCACGATATAGGGAGAGCGCGTCAAGAAGGGGTTTCGCCGGGTGAATGCCAAAAGAAGACCCATGCCGATCGACAGCGCGACCATCGACGAGCCGCCATAGCTGATGAACGGCAGCGTCATCCCCTTCGACGGCGCCAGACCGGTGTTGACCAGAATGTTGATCGTCGCCTGCGCGCCGAACTGTGTCGCCAGCCCCGCCGCCGCCAGCAGGCGGAACTCGTCCTGTTCGTCGAGCAGCTTGACGAACACGCGGATGACGAGCGCGAGGAACAACAGCGCGACGACCGCACAGGCGATCAGGCCGAATTCCTCGCCGATCACCGAGAAGATGTAATCGGTATGCGCCTCGGGCAGCTTGAACTTCATCACGCCGCCGCCCGGACCGGTGCC
>JBQCEK010000120.1:0-6903 GCA_051960335.1 Sphingomonas sp. | reverse complement strand
AAGATGATGGACGGGCAGGGCCGCGTGCTCGCCGGTGCGGTGGCGGGGCGCGAGGAGTTCATCGAGAACACGCTGCTCGCCTTCACCCGCAACACCGGGCCGACGCTCAGCGCGTTCAACGCCTGGGTGGTGCTGAAAGGGATGGAGACGCTCGACCTGCGCGCGCGCCGCCAGAGCGAGAACGCGCTTGAGGTCGCGCGTTTTCTTGAAGGACGCGTGCCGAGGCTGCTTCATCCCGGTTTGCCGAGCCACCCGCAGCATGCGCTGGCGATGAAGCAGATGCCGAACGGTTGCGGCCCCATCTTCGCGTTCCACCTCGATGGCGGCCGCAAGCAGGCGCATGGCCTGCTCGATGCGCTCGCCTTGATCGACATATCGAACAATATCGGGGATTCGCGCTCGCTGATGACGCATCCTGCATCGACGACGCACGCCAGCGTTTCCCCCGAAAACCAGCGTGAGATGGGCATCGATGAGGGCATGCTGCGGTTGAACGTAGGCCTTGAAGATCCGCAGGACCTGATCGACGATCTCGATTCGGCGCTGAGATCGGTCGGCCTGTGAAGGCGTTGTTCCCCAACGTCGCCGAGACGCGGGGAGTGGTGGTGCGCGTCTCGGTCAGCTATCTGCCCGAACAATCCGAGCCGGCGCGCGGACGCTGGTTCTGGGCCTATCACGTCCGCATCGAGAATGAGGGCAGCCAGACGGTGCAGCTCCTAACGCGCCACTGGATCATCACCGATGGGCGCGGCGCGCGGCATTCGGTGGAGGGCGAGGGGGTGGTCGGCGAGCAGCCGATGATCGAGCCCGGCGCCAGCTACGATTATGTCTCCGGCTGCCCGCTGGCGACGCCGAGCGGTTCGATGCAGGGCAATTACCACATGATGGATGAAAGCGGCGCGGGCTTCGACGTCGCGATTCCCAAATTCGCGCTGATCGCGCCAGCGGTGGCGGAGTGAAGCGCACGCACCTTCCCCTGAACGGCCTGCGCGTGCTTGACGCCGCGGCGCGGCATTTGTCGTTCACGCGAGCCGCCGACGAACTCGCCGTTACACCCGCCGCTGTCGGCCAGCAGATCCGCGCGCTGGAGGATACGCTGGGCGTCGTCCTGTTCCGCCGCACCACGCGCGGCCTGGAATTGACGCCGGAAGGCGAGGCGGGGCTCGATGCGCTGCGCCAGGGCTTCCTGCAATTCGAGGAATCGGTCCGCGCGATGCAGGCCGGGCAATCGTCCAAGTCGCTAACGATCGCCGCGCCGCGCGATCTCACCGCCAAATGGCTGATGCCGCGCCTTGCCGAAATCGCGCGTGGCGACGGCGAGCTGCGTTTCGTGCTGGTCGGCGCCGACGAAGGGGTGGACTTCACTGAAGCCAATCTCGATCTCGCGATCCGCTGGGGCGAGGGGCCGGGCGAGCATGAGGGCGAAGCGATCGAATCTGAGGGGATGGTGACGGTCGCGCATCCCGATGGCGGCATCGACACCAAAATCGCCTGGCCGGGGTGCCTGGCCGAAGATGCCGGCGCGCTCGTTCGCGTCGCGGACGCCGGGCTGGCGATCGATGCCGCTGCGCAAGGACTGGGTCGAGCGACGGTGCCGGAATTGCTTGCCGCGCGCGATATCGCGGCAGGCCGTGTCGTCGTGGTCGGCGAACCGCGCCCTTCGAAATTTGGCTACTGGCTGGTCGCGCCGCTGCCGCAGTGGCGGCAGAAGAAGGTCAAGGCGCTGGTCGACGCGCTCGCGTCATGAGTGACACGCCTAGCCTGACGACCGATCGATTGCGGTTGCGGGGGCTAACGATCGACGATGCGGATGCCTTGTTTCCGGCGCTGTCCGACGCCGAGCTGATGACTTGGTGGTCGAGCGCGCCGCACAAGAATGTGGAGGAAACCCGCACCTATTTCGCACCACGCATCGATCGCGCTGGCTGGCGTTGCTGGGCGATCACTCTGCGTGATGACGATACCGCGATCGGCTGGGTCGCTGCCGGGGAGAAGCGGCAGGGCGGCGTTACAGAGATCGGCTATCTCCTGTCGCGTGATCATTGGGGCAAGGGCATCGCCGCCGAAGCGGTATCGGCGGTGATCGACAGACTGTTCGCCGAGGGGCAACGTCGCGTGTTCGCCGATACCGATCCCGAAAACACCGCCTCGCTCGCGCTTCTCGAACGCCTCGGCTTCAAGCGCGAAGGCTATCTGCGCGGCGAATGGGAAACCCATATCGGCGTGCGCGATTCGGTGATCCTGGGGCTGCTCAAGGATGAGTGGCGGGCGTCAGCGTAGCGTGCACTCCGGCCGGCGGCTCCAGCAGGGCCAGCCGAACGAGAGCTTCACCGCATAACGCGCATAGGGCTGCTGCCATCCATTGTACGGCGGTAGTTCGCCGGGATCGCGTCGCTTCGCCGGCCCGGTGAACAGGCGTGAGATGGCGATCTCGCGCTCACCGTGATCGTCCGGCAACTGATGAAAGCCGCCGACGTTCTTCATCGTGCCCTTGGCGTCGCGCACCACGACCGAGGCGAAATAGGCCTCGCTCCATTGGCGCGCCAGGGCGCCCTGGAATTGCAACATCCGCGCCGGCCGATCCTTGCCGACCGCGACCGGCAACGGTCGAACACAGGCGAGCGCGAGCACCGCCAGCGTCGCCGCCATCGCCACCGCCCATTCGCGCCACCGGATGAACGTGCGCAACCACAGCCACACGCCACCGCCGCCCAGTGGCAGCAGCCAGATCAGATAATGGGCATTGCCGAAAACCCACATGCCCGGCGGCTGGAAATCGGTGTAGGCGAGCTGCACCGCGAGCAGCGGCAGCCCGATCACCGCGATCAGCGCGAGCATCCGCCGTGCCTCTCGGCTGCCCGTGACGGCCGTCGCCAAGAGTCCGGCCATGCCGGGCAGCAGGAACGGTGCGACTTCGATCAGGCCGCGCCCGTCCGGAAACCAAGGCCGCGCCGCGATCAGCAGCGTATAGGCCTTCCACGGCAAATCGTCGAACGCGAAGCCCTGGCCCTTGCCCGCGATGATATAGCCGCTGAGCTGCGGCCCGTAGATCGCGAGATAGAGCAGGCCGTAAGGTATCGCGACGGCCAATCCACCCGCAGCGACGAGCCCAACGGTGCGCCTATTCAGCACGCCGCGCCGCGCCGCGATCAAGCTGGCCGCGATCAAGGCGGCGATCCCGCCCACGGCGTCGGCTGGCCGTGTCGCCGGTAATGCCGCGACGAGCGCGCCTACCGCTAGCAGTGGCCCCGCCGCCGGCTTGCCATCGCCGTCGATCAGCATCGCCAGGGTCGCGAACAGACCCCACAACAACGCGCTCGACAGCGTCGTCGTCCACGGCTCGGTCCACAGGATCGCGATTGGCGTGATCGCCAGCGTCGATAGCGCGAAGATCGCCGCGGCGAGCCACGGCCCGATCCCGAACGGCCGCATCGCACGCGCGAACGCGGCGGCGGTCAGCGCGAAGAGCACCCCGTCGGCGATCAGGAACGGCGTGTTCGGCGTGATCCAGGCAAATGGCAGCGCGCTCAGCGCATAGGCGGGCGGATACCAATGCTGGCCGGCGTCGAAATCGAGCCGCATCAACGCATGGACCGAGGCGATGTAGCGGCTCTGATCGAACCACCCCGCCCAGGGCGGCGCCGCGGGGAAGCCGAAATCGTGCGCGTAGCGGGCGAACCACAATAATCCGACGACGATCGCCGGAAGCCACGGCGATCGCCCCCAGCGTTGAAGCCTTGCCGCCAAGGCGGTCGTCAGCGGTCCGCCGCGAGGCGCAGCGCGCGATACATCAGCGATGTGAAGTCGAGCTCGTTGATCGCGGCGTTCGCATCGTGCCAATTGCCCGTGACGGCAAACCAGTCGCCGGCCTTCGTCCTGATCAGATAGTTGAGCGTGATGACGCCCGGCTCCGATCCGCCCTTGAAGCCGATATAGGCGAAGTCGTTCGCGGTGGCGGGATCGGTGCCGTGGTTCACCGCTAGGATCGCGCGAGTCGTTTCATCGCCGTGAAGGCGCAGCCAATTCAGCGTGCGCGCCATGTCGCGCGGGCTGGCGAACCATTCGATCGTGTCGATCCTCAGCGGCTTGCCGTCGAACAGATGAACATCGACTGGCATCGCGGCGAAGGCGGCGGCGTTTTCGACCAGCAGCGTTTCGCGCGCCTGGGGCGTATCCTTGGCCCAGGCGTCGGCCAGCGCCGCGTGCGCGGGCGATTTAAGCTCGAACGCCTGCATCGTCGTCAGTACCGGCAGGGTGCGATCCGCATCGGCAACGCCGATCGTCTTCACCATCGCGCCGACCTTGTCCTGCCCCAGCGTCGTCAGCAGCGTATCGGCGGCGGTGTTGTCGCTGATCGAGATCATCAGCGTCGCCAGCGTCTGTAGCGTCACCGGGGCATGGGCGGGCCAGGCCTGGAGGATGCCCGATGGCAGCGATGGCTGGCCGACACGAACCACATCGTCCCAATGGCGCGTGCCGGCGGCGACCTGGTGGGCAGCTTCGGCCAGCACCCAAAGCTTGAATGCGGAGCCCAGCGGCGCCGCCGTTGCGCCGTTCAATTGGGCGACCGGCGTAACCCCGTCATCGCCAAGCCGGTAGATCCCGAAGCCGGCGGCGCCGTGCAGCTTGCCGAAATCGGCTTCGAGCTTCGCCAGCGTATCGTTGCGCGGTTCGGCGGAGGTGATGCGAAGGCCAGTGATCTGGTGGGGCGCGGCCGGATCGACCGCAATCAGCATCGTGGCGACGATCCGCTGGTAGCCGAACGTCACCGTCGCCTGCCACGGATTGGCTGGGGTGATCGATTCGATTCCGGTCGCCGCCCCGCCCTGCGCCTTGAGCTGATCGACATAGGTCTGGAACTGCGGTTGCGGCACCGCCTGGCGGAAGGCGGGGGAGAAAAGCTCGGCATAATCGCCGCCGCCGTTCAACAGCGCGACGAGTTGATCGAGCCGGGATTTTGCCGCCGGGGTGAACGCCGTCGCGGCAGGCGGCGTGGATTGGGCCATTGCTGGCGTCGCCAGCAATAGCGCCAGCGCCGCTACTGCCTCACGCATCGATCGCCTCTTCGTCCAATCGCGCCGCATTCTCCTGGATGAAGGCGAATCGGTGCGCGGGGTTGTTGCCCATCAGCCGGTCGACCAGATCCTTCACGCCGGCTCGCTCCTCATATTCCTGCGGCAGCGTGATTCGCAGCAGGCTGCGCGTCGCCGGATCCATCGTCGTTTCCTTGAGCTGACCCGGGTTCATCTCGCCCAGCCCCTTGAACCGCGCGACCTCGACCTTCTTGCCCTTGAACGGTCCGGCCTCGATCTCGGCACGGTGCGCGTCGTCACGCGCGTAGAGGCTCTTGCCGCCCGCGGTCAGTCGATAGAGTGGCGGCTGTGCGAGATAGAGATGCCCCTGCCGCACGATATCGGCCATTTCCTGGAAGAAGAAGGTCATCAGCAGCGTCGCGATATGCGCGCCGTCGACATCGGCGTCGGTCATGATGACGATGCGTTCGTAGCGCAGATTGTCGGGCCGGCAGTCCTTGCGCGTGCCGCAGCCCAATGCCTGGATCAGGGCGGCGTTTTCCTGATTGGCGAAGATCTGCGCCGCGGTCGCGCTGGCGACGTTAAGTATCTTGCCGCGGATGGGGAGGATCGCCTGCGTCTTGCGGTCGCGCGCCTGCTTGGCCGATCCGCCGGCGCTGTCGCCCTCGACGATGAAGATTTCGGTGCCGGCGGGATCGTCGGCCGAGCAATCGGTCAGCTTGCCGGGCAGGCGGAGCTTGCGCGACGAGGTCGCGGTCTTGCGCTTGACCTCGCGTTCCTGCTTGCGGCGCAGGCGCTCGTCCATCCGCTCGAGCACATAGCCGAGCAGCGCCTTGCCGCGCTCCATATTGTCGGTGAGGAAATGATCGAAATGGTCGCGCACCGCCTTTTCGACGAGGCCGGCCGCCTCGGGCGAGGTCAGGCGATCCTTGGTCTGGCTCTGGAATTGCGGATCGCGGATGAAGACCGAGAGCATCAGCTCGCTGCCAGTCATCACGTCGTCGGCGGTAAGGTCCTTCGCCTTCTTCTGTCCCACCAACTCGCCGAATGCACGCAACGCGCGCACGAGCGCGGCGCGCAGGCCGGCCTCATGCGTGCCGCCGTCGGGCGTCGGGATGGTGTTGCAATACCAGGAGTAGCTGCCGTCGGACCACAAGGGCCAGGCGACGGCCCATTCGACTCGGCCCTGCTCGTCGGGAAAATCCTGCGAGCCCGAGAAGAAGTCGCTCGTCGCGCACTCGCGGCCGCCGATCTGCTCCTTGAGGTGATCGGCGAGGCCGCCCGGGAACTGGAACACGGCCTCGGCGGGGATGTCGTCGCTGATGAGCTCAGGCGCGCATTTCCAGCGGATTTCAACGCCGGCGAACAGATACGCCTTCGAGCGCACGAGCTTGTAGAGCCGCGCCGGCTTGAACAGCATTTCCGGCCCGAAAATCTCGGTATCGGGCACGAAGGTCACGCTGGTTCCGCGGCGGTTGGGCGTACCGCCGAGATGCTCGATCGGCCCCAGCGTTACCCCGCGCGAAAAGCGCTGGCGATAGAGTTCGCGGTTGCGCGCCACCTCGACAATGGTTTCGGACGACAGCGCGTTGACCACGCTCACCCCGACCCCATGCAGCCCGCCCGAGGTGTTGTACGCCTTGCCCGCGAACTTGCCGCCCGAGTGCAGCATCGACAGGATCACCTCCAGCGCCGACTTGTCGGGAAACTTGGGGTGCGGATCGACCGGCATGCCGCGGCCGTTGTCGGTGATCGTCAGCCGGTTGCCGGGTTCCAGCGTCACCTCGATCCGGCTGGCGTGCCCCGCGACCGCCTCGTCCATCGCATTGTCGAGCACCTCGGCGGCGAGATGGTGCATCGCGCGCTCGTC
>JBQCEK010000119.1:0-5989 GCA_051960335.1 Sphingomonas sp. | reverse complement strand
GGGTGCCACAAACAAAAAATCAGCGCCACTGGGGCCCATACACGCGGGGGGTGTTGGGGGCTTATAACGGGTCGAACCCCCAAAAAATACGCCGCCCCCCCACCGGGGGGGGGTTTGGGCGGCCGGTCGGAGGACCGCAACGTCCGTAGTGACCGTACAAAAGCGGCCTCCGACGTCTGTAGAGATCGCGCGCGGCTTGCTGCCGCATCTTCGATCTTATGCTGGCTTGTCGCGCAAAGGGGGAAACGCGATATCGACCAGTCGAACCATAGTAACGACCGGATCGACGATTTGGGTATAGCCAGCCCCGGTTTGAAGCGTCCATCCATCCCTGCTACCGCCCGCCTCGCCGCGAGTCCGTTCCGGAATCGCGACGGCTCGTTTTCGCGCTTACCAAGGTCCGCCCGATGATCCCCCGCTATTCCCGCCCTGAAATGACCGCCCTGTGGACGCCGGAGGCGCGATTCCGCATCTGGTTCGAGATCGAGGCGCATGCCACCGATGCGCTGGCCGAACTTGGCGTCGTGCCGAAGGAAGCGGCTGAGGCAATCTGGGAAAAGGGCGCGTTCGAGGTCGATCGCATCGACGCCATCGAGGCCGAGGTGAAGCATGACGTGATCGCCTTCCTGACCAATGTCGCCGAACATGTCGGCGAGCCAGCGCGGTTCATGCACCAGGGCATGACCTCCTCCGACGTGCTCGACACCTGCCTGGCGGTGCAGCTGACGCGCGCTGCCGACATTCTGATCGCCGATCTCGATGCGCTGCTCGCGGCCATCAAGCGCCGCGCCTTCGAGCACAAGATGACGCCGACGATCGGGCGCAGCCACGGCATCCACGCCGAACCCGTCACCTTCGGCCTGAAGCTTGCCCAGGCCTATGCCGAATTCGATCGCAACCGCGCCCGCCTGATCGCCGCGCGCGCCGATATCGCCACCTGCGCGATTTCGGGCGCGGTGGGGACATTCGCCAATATCGATCCGTACGTCGAGGCCCATGTCGCCGCAAAGATGGGGCTGACGCCGGAGCCGGTATCGACCCAGGTGATCCCGCGCGATCGCCACGCGATGTTTTTCGCGACGCTGGGCGTCATCGCCAGCTCGATCGAGCGACTGGCGACCGAGGTGCGCCACTTGCAGCGGACCGAGGTGCTGGAAGCGGAGGAATATTTCTCGCCCGGCCAGAAGGGCTCGTCGGCAATGCCGCACAAGCGCAATCCCGTGTTGACCGAAAACCTCACCGGCCTTGCCCGCATGGTGCGCGGTTACGTGACTCCGGCGCTGGAAAATGTCGCGCTGTGGCACGAGCGTGATATCTCCCACTCGTCGGTTGAACGCTACATTGGCCCGGATGCGACCATCACGCTCGATTTCGCGCTAGCGCGGCTGACCGGCGTGATCGACAAGCTGGTCGTCTATCCCGAGCGAATGCAGAAGAATCTCGACCGGATGGGCGGGCTGGTCCACTCGCAGCGCGTGTTGCTGGCGCTGACGCAGGCCGGCGTGAACCGCGAGGACGCCTACCGCTTGGTGCAGCGCAACGCGATGAAGGTGTGGGATTCGGACGGCGCACTGTCGCTCGCCGAGCTGCTCAAGGCCGATCCCGACGTTACGGCGGCCCTGAGCCCGGCCGAAATCGATGCGCGCTTCGATCTGGGCTACCATTTGAAGCATGTCGATACGATCTTCGCGCGCGTGTTCGGGGACTGATCGCGGCGCGTTTACGCGTGCAAATGCTGCAACTGCGAACGCGTGAAATAAAATTGCGCATGAGTGCAATAATCGACATATCGCGGCCTCCGGCGGTTCAGCCGGATTGGAGGCCATTCAATGCGTTACATGGAAACGGCTCTGGGCAGCGTGCTGACCCTTGCCACCCTGGCGCTGGTGGTCGGAACGGGGATCACTCTCCTCTGACGCATCAGCCCCGGCTGCCTTCCCGCGAGGGGAGGCATACGGGGCCGACGCGCGTCATTCCAGGCACGTCATGCCGGCGAACGCTGGCATCTTCCCGCGCTGAAAATTCGCTGATTTCGCTGGAGTGACGCAGATCGCGGTCGCGCGGCGCCTTACGCCCCGAACGCCGCCTTCACCTTGTCGAAAAAGCCACTCGCTTGCGGGCATTCATCGCCGGTTTCGGTTTCACGAAACGCCTCGAGCAATTCCTTCTGGCGTGGGCTGAGCTTGGTCGGCGTTTCCACGTCCAGCCGGATCACCAGATCGCCGCGCCCCCTGCCCTGCAGCACGGGCATGCCGGCGCCGCGGTGGCGGACCTCGCGGCCGCTTTGCGTGCCGGCCGGGATCTTGATCGTATAGCTTTCGCCATCGGGATTGGGGATGTCGATCGATCCGCCCAGCGCCGCCGTCGTGATGCTGATCGGCGCGCGCGCATAAAGCGTCGTCCCCTCCCGCTCGTAGATCGCATGTCGCTTGACGTGCAGGAAGATATAGAGGTCGCCCGCCGGCGCGCCGCGCATCCCCGCCTCGCCTTCGCCCGACAAGCGAATCCGCGTGCCCTCATCGACGCCCGCGGGAATGTTGACGCTCAGCGTCTTGGTGATGTCCACCCGGCCTTCGCCGCGACAATCGCGGCAGGGTTCGGCGATCACTTCGCCAGCGCCGTTGCATGACGGGCAGGCCCGCTCGACCACGAAAAAGCCCTGTTGCGCACGCACTTTGCCCATGCCGCCGCAGGTCTTGCAGGTCTTGGCGCTGGTGCCCGGCTTCGCGCCCGTGCCGTCGCACGTTTCGCAGCCGCCGCTGACATCGATGGTGATCTCGGTAGCCTTGCCGTGGAAGGCCTCCTCCAGCGTGATCTCCATGTCGTAGCGCAGATCGGCGCCGCGCCGCGCGCTGGCCCGGCCGCGCTGGCCGCCTGCCGAGGCGCCGCCCATGAATTCGCCGAAGATATTCTCGAAAATATCGCTGAACGCGCCGAAATCGGCCGCCCCTCCGCCACCGCCACCGCCATTGCGGAACGCGGCGTGACCGTAGCGATCATAAGCGGCGCGCTTCTGCGGGTCCTTCAGGCAATCATAAGCTTCGCTGACCGCCTTGAACTTCGCCTCATGCTCCTTGCACCCGACGTTCGTGTCCGGATGGTATTTCATCGCGAGCCGGCGATAGGCGGATTTGATCGTGCCATCGTCGGCGTCGCGCGAGCAGCCGAGCAGTTCGTAATAATCGACTTCGGTGGTCATTCTTGGCCCCCGTTCCTGCAACCGTCACCCCGGCGCAAGCCGGGGTCTCGTGCCACGCGAGCGCACGCTGGCGGCAGGAGATGCCAGCGTTCGCTGGCATGACGGTGGCGGAACATCACGCTTTACGCCTTGTTGTCGTCCACTTCCGAGAATTCGGCATCGACGACTTCCTCGTCGCCGCCTTCGCTACCGGCGGCGGCGCCTTCAGCAGCGGGGCCGGCTTCGGTCTGCTGCTGCTTTTCGTAAATCGCCTGGCCGAGCTTCATCGCGACCTGCGCCAAGGCGTTCGCCTTTTCCTTCATCGCTTCGGGATCGCCGCCCTCGACCGCGGTCTTGGCCTCGGCGATCGCCGCCTCGATTTCCGACTTCAGCGAGGCATCCACCTTGTCGCCATTCTCGGCGAGCTGGCGTTCGGTGGTGTGGATCAGGCTCTCGGCGTTATTCTTCGCCTCGGCGCCTTCACGCCGCTTCTTGTCCTCTTCGGCGAACTTCTCGGCATCCTGCACCATCTGTTCGATGTCGCTGTCCGAAAGACCGCCCGAGGCCTGAATGCGGATCTGCTGTTCCTTGCCAGTGCCCTTGTCCTTGGCGCTGACGTTGACGATGCCGTTGGCGTCGATATCGAACGTGACCTCGATCTGCGGCACGCCGCGCGGCGCAGGGGGAATGCCGACCAGATCGAACTGGCCGAGCAGCTTGTTGTCCGCCGCCATCTCGCGCTCGCCCTGGAACACGCGGATCGTCACTGCCTGCTGATTGTCGTCGGCGGTCGAATAGGTCTGCGACTTCTTGGTCGGGATCGTCGTGTTGCGATCGATCATGCGGGTGAACACGCCGCCCAGCGTCTCGATGCCGAGCGACAGCGGGGTCACGTCGAGCAGCAGCACGTCCTTGACGTCGCCCTGCAACACGCCCGCCTGAATGGCAGCGCCCATCGCGACGACTTCATCGGGGTTGACGCCGGTGTGCGGCTCCTTGCCGAAGAAATCCTTCACGACTTCGCGGACGCGCGGCATGCGAGTCATGCCGCCGACCATCACGACTTCCGAAATGTCGCCGGCCTTCACCCCGGCATCGGCCAGCGCCTTCTTGCACGGATCGAGCGTGCGCTTGATCAGATCCTCGACCAGCTTTTCCAGATCGGCGCGGGTGATCGTCTTGACGAGGTGCTTCGGCCCGTTGGCATCCGCCGTGATGAACGGCAGGTTGACCTCGGTCGATTGCGCCGAGCTGAGCTCGATCTTGGCCTTTTCGGCGGCTTCCTTCAGCCGCTGCAGCGCCAGCTTGTCCTTGGTGAGATCGATCCCTTCGTCCTTCTTGAAGCTATCCGCGAGATACTGGACCAGCTTGGCGTCGAAATCCTCGCCGCCCAGGAAGGTATCGCCATTGGTCGATTTCACTTCGAACACGCCGTCGCCGATCTCGAGGATCGAGATGTCGAACGTGCCGCCGCCGAGGTCATAGACGGCGATCGTCTTGCCGTCCTGCTTTTCCAGGCCATAGGCGAGCGCGGCCGCGGTCGGCTCGTTGATGATGCGCAGCACTTCCAGCCCGGCGATCTGGCCGGCGTCCTTGGTCGCCTGGCGCTGGGCGTCGTTGAAATAGGCCGGCACGGTGATGACGGCCTGCGTGACCGTCTCGCCGAGATAGCTTTCGGCGGTTTCCTTCATCTTCTGCAACGTGAAGGCGCTGATCTGCGACGGCGAATAATCCTTGCCGCCGGCCTGCACCCAAGCATCGCCGTTCGCACCCTTGACGATGTGGTACGGAACCAGCTCGGTGTCCTTCTTGGTCACCGGATCGTCGAAGCGGCGGCCGATGAGGCGTTTCACCGCGAAAATCGTATTGTCGCCGTTGGTAACAGCCTGGCGCTTGGCCGGCTGGCCGACCAGCCGCTCGCCGTCCTTGGCGAAGGCGACGATCGACGGCGTGGTGCGCGCGCCCTCCGCATTCTCGATCACCTTGGGCTTGCCGCCCTCCATGACAGCGACGCAGCTGTTGGTCGTGCCGAGATCGATACCGATAACTTTTGCCATGATCCTGTAGGCCCCTCACAAACAAAAATGCCTTTGGCGCGATCGCCGAATAGAGCGTTCGCGCCGTTCCATCTCGCGATATAGGGGGGCTTCGCCTTGCCGCAAGATTTCCGGCAACCTAGACTTCGGGGATCGGTTCCCGCTTTGGGAGAGAAATGTTGAAGCCTGCCTTCCTGATCCTCGCCGCGGCGCTGACGCTCGGTTCCTGCGGTGGCCCCAAGCAGCTGGGCGTCGATCACGCCTGGGTGCGATTGCCGCCGGTCGCCGGGCACCCGGCAGCCGCTTATTTCGAGCTTCACGGCGGCGCGGACACGGCGACGCTGGTTGCCGTCGATACGCCCGCCGCGGCGCAGGCGCAGATGCACGAGAGCATGACGGCGAACGGCATGTCGTCGATGGCGCCGCTGGCCAAGGTTTCCGTCCCCGCCGGCGAGACCGTCAAATTCGCGCCGGGGGGCAAGCATGTCATGCTGTTCGGGCTCAACGCGGCAATCGCGCCGGGCGGCAAGATCCCGCTGCACCTGCGCTTCGCCGACGGCACGCAGCTCACCGCCAATGCCGATGCGGTCGCCGCCGGCGCACCGCCGCCGCAAGGCTGATCGCGACGAGCGACGCCCGCCCCCTGACGCGCGGCGAGATCGCGCTGGCGCAGACCGTGTTCGGCGATGCGATCGATTACGGCCGCGTCCGGCTGGTGAATCGCAAATGGGCGTTCTTCCAGCCGCGCCATGTGGTGATGGCGCCGCGCGGCCAT
>JBQCEK010000118.1:0-7727 GCA_051960335.1 Sphingomonas sp. | reverse complement strand
TGACTTCATTATGGTCCAGCATGTGATAGCGATCGTGCTGGGCAGCAGTGGCGCAAGCGTGATTCGGGAGGATTCGCACGCGTGATCCAATCGCGAGATCGGGCATCGACGCCGACGATCCGGCCCGCACAGCGACGATACCATGCTCCTGATTGACGTCGGATACGATCAGGTCGGCATATGGTTCGCAATCCAAATCACAAACCATCCCGTAGCCTTGGTCGACAACCTGGCGCGCTGTGCTCCTGTCGCGCGACAGGGCCATCCATCCGGCATCGATAACAATCCGGCCCTGCGAACGATTTCGCCCGATTACCGTTGCGAGTACCGACAGAGCCAAATCGCCGACCTCCATCGAACCGATCCCCACTTGGCAGAGGTCGCCGAACATGAAGACCCCGGCGCGCACCTCGGTGATGCCGTTCAAATGTCGCGCAAACCGGGCCGTCGGTGTCGAACCGACGCTGATCACCGGACATGGGAACCCTGCTTCGACAAGGGTCCCAGCAGCGGCGAGCGCTACGTCGCGCTCCCCGTCGGCAGCCATCATCAAAGCGTCGGGCCTGTTCAAATCGTAGCTGGCGCCAGCGTGAATTAGCACGCCGCGTAATCCAGGACCGTTTGTAAGCCGGCGAGCGATCGCCAGAAGCAGGCCAGGATCAGTTGGTGCCACCCCCGACCTGTGTCCATCTGCGTCGACCTCGATCAGCGCCGGAATGACTTCGCCCTGTCGGCGGCAATGCGCTGCGACGGCCTCCGCTTGCTCGACACTGTCGAGGACGACGGCGAGCTCGACGTTGCGCGCGCGAATAGTTGAAACGCGGTCAAGCTTCGCTGGAGCAATGCCGACACCGTAGACCATGTCGGTCACACCGTGATCCGCGAAATATTCCGCTTCCCGGAGGGTGGAAACAGTGATCGGACCGGAACGCGACGTCATCGCCAAACGAGCGACGTCGATCGATTTCGCAGTTTTGAGATGCGGCCTGAAGCCGACGCCGAGGCGCTCGAGCCTCGCCCGCATTCGGGCGATGTTGGTAGAAATTCGCATGCCGTCGAGCAGCAAGCAGGGCGTGTCGAGCGTCTCAAGCGTCGCCCCGTTAAGTGAAGGTGCTTTTGGTTCGAAGGCGTGCAGCTGAGACATCACGGGTTTTAGATCAGCAGATTTATCGAGGTTGCGCTATTAACGTGGCCTGCATTCGCTATTAAGTTTATCCTTAATGATAGATGTCGACGACCTTCGCTTTTTCGAAACCATATGCGCCGCGAAATCGCTGGCAGCGGCGGCACGCGACCTTAACGTCTCCCCTCCGGCAGTTACCCAGCGATTGCGCGCGCTCGAGGCTCGTCTCGGAGTCCAGTTGATCGATCGCGCGGGGCGCGCGCTGGTACTCACGACCGAAGGCGAGACGCTCGTCGAGCGTGGCCGAGACATCCTCGAACAGGTCGAAGATCTTGATCGATCGCTGGCGGAAAGACGCAATGAGGTTGCCGGCAAGCTGCGTGTGGTCGCGCCGTTCGGATTCGGTCGCCGCTATGTTGCGCCAGTCGCCGCCGCGTTTCAGGCCGAGCATCCGAAAGTGACGGTCGACTTGATCCTCTCCGATCAACTCGGCGGCGTGCCGGCCGGCAAATGGGACCTGGCAGTCCAGGTCGGCGAGATGGCGAATATGGCTTCAGCGCTCAACGTGCGCCGCCTTGCCGACAATCAGCGCTTTATCTGCGCATCGCCAGCCTATCTCACACGGTTCGGAGAGCCGACGGCTCCTGAAGGGCTGGAGGGACATGCATGCATCGTCCTTCGCGAAAATTTCGAGGACGTAACTCTGTGGCGATTCCAAAGGCCCAATGGCGGACCTGAGGTCCGAATGCGGATCAATCCCGGTCTTTCAAGCAATGACGGCGAGGTGATCCGCAAATGGGCGGTGGAGGGGCGCGGCATCATCATGCGATCGGAATGGGACGTCGCGCCAGACCTGCGCGCAGGCCGTCTTGTACGTCTGCTGAGCGGCTACGCGCTGGCCGATGCACCTGTCGTCGTCTTGCTGAGTTCGCAGCGTTATGCACGCGCGTCCCGCATCACCGGGTTCATCGACGCACTTGCCGCATTCTTGTGTCCGCCACCTTGGCGAAACGCCTGAACAGATCTTACGGACCTGCGCCAGATGGGCCCGCTCGAGGGCTTGGGGCCATATGCCCGATTAACATGGATACACGAGCGCTCTACAAGAGTTCGGCTTCACGCCCTTAATAGCAGTGCCGCAGCAGTGCTGCGTCGGATCGCGTGATAAGCTCCGCGAGAGTCTGACTTATCGGCTATCCAGGCGGTGCAGGACCCGAAAGCAAACCGTCGGCTTTCGACCAAAGCCAGTCGTCCACGTCATTTCCGACGAATGTCGGATATCAGCACAAGCTGACGATCGCGCCGAGGCGGATCACCGGGAACGCGCCCAATGGCTGTCATCTGCTTGTTCTGGGCAACGCTCAAAAACATGTTGCGGGATAGCTGCAGCGGTGTTCGGTCAGGACGGGCCGCACACAGCGGCGCGCTTGCTGACGCCCAACAGCGAGCATCAGGCACATCGGACATCATCAAGGTTTGCCGCGAATTCGCCGGGCATCGAGAGGCTCGACGGCGAGCCCGATCATGCGCTTGTGCTCGTCCATCAATGAACGTTGATCGGTGACGCGTTCATCGACCCAGTTTGGAGGATCGATCTGTCTGCCAATGAACGCCAACGCGTCGGCGATGCGCGGCTCCAACGATGGCCCGACGTGCTCGGCGCCATGTACCAACCGATAATCGTGACCGATGCCGGCGTCGAACAGGATGCGGTGCAGGAACTCGACGCCTTCATGAAGATACAACATGTCCTGATCGCCTACCTCGAGGTATATGCCGAGGTTGAACAAACGAGCTGAATCGGATTTCACGATGGTGGCGGGATTATTGGCGGCCCAGTAATTCTGGTCGACCGGCGCGCCGAAGATCGTCTCCATGAACGTGTCCGGTCGCCAGAACTTGACCCGCGGGCCGATATCGCCCCAGGCAAGCGCCGGCTCGATGGCGGGTTCGATTGCGGCCACTGCGCCGAAGATTTCGGGATGCTTGAAGGCGAGCCGCAGGCCGCCGAGCCCACCCATCGACCAGCCGCCGATGAACGTTCTTTCTCGCGCGTTGGAAACCTTCAGGTCGCGACGGATCTTTGGGAGGAGGTCTTCCAGCAGGAAAGTCTCCCACCGTTCGCTTCCGTCGCGATAATCCATGTAAAGCGAGCGACGCGCACCCGGCATCACGACCACCAATGGCGGCAATATCCCGTGTTCGATTGACCTGTCGATCAGCGGGACGAAGCGCAGCAAATCCTGTTCGCTGCCATTCCCGCCATGAAGCAAAAGAAGGAGCGGAAAGGACTCTGCGCTGCCGCGGTCGTGCTCATGCGGCAGGTAAATGCTGATCGGCACCTCGCCTGGAACATGGTCCGATCGCAGCGTGTTCGTGACAGTCTTGCCGGGCATCCTCGTTCCAATCGTGTGCAGCTAAGGGCGCCCCCGCTTTGACCTTCGGCGGGCGTGGCGCGCTTGATGCCGCCTGTGCGCAGGCGGCGCAACTTTCGGCCACAAAGTTGGTCAGTTCGGACAAAACGCGGTGTCAAACCCGCCATTGTTTCAAACCGGGAGATGCGATGATTTCACGCCGACGGTGGCGAAGACCTCCGCTGCATCCAATGCTGCAAAAAGGGAGAGGGATGATGATGAAAGGCAATCCAATCAGCCGTCAGATGCGCGTTCTGCTCCTTGGCGCTACCGCGCTATCGGGAGCATGTCTGTTCCCCGCCGCAGCGCAGGCGCAGGACAGCGCTGCCGCGCAGAGCGTCCCTAGCGCTGCGCCGACGGCCAACCAGTCAACCGAAGACGGCCGGTCGGCCGCTACCGCTCGGACAAACGGCGTGACTGACGCAAACCAGAACGGCGGCATCGCGGACATCATCGTGACCGCAGAGAAGCATCCCGAAGGTTTGCAGAACGTGCCGATCGCGATCACCGCATTGTCTGGCAGCACACTCGAGAAATCGGGCGTCAAAACCGTCGGCGACCTTACCCAACTCGCTCCCAGTCTTCAGTTCGGCCAGCGCTCCACCAACAATTTCATCGCCCTGCGCGGTATCGGGCAGGCGGGACAGGATATCGGAAGCCAATCGGGCGTCACCGTCTCGCTCGACGGTGTTCCGCTCGTCAATCAGTTCATGATGAACTCCGCTTTCCTGGACGTCGAGCGGGTTGAGGTGCTGCGCGGGCCGCAGGGAACCTTCCAGGGCCGCAACGCAACGGGCGGCGCGATCAACGTGTACAGCAATCCGCCTACCGACACGACGGACGGCGCAATTTCGTTCAACATCGGCGATTATGACCGCATCGGCGTCAACGGCTATGTCAACGCTCCACTCAGCAATACGCTGTTCGGTCGCTTCTCCTTCCAGACCGATCGCGCCGATGGCTGGCTGAAGAACGGCTACAACGATACGCGCTATGACAACAGCAACTTCCAGGAAGTGCGGGGGCAATTGCTGTACAAGCCCAGCGACGCCTTCAGCGTCCGCGCACTGGTCGATTATGCGCACAACAACGACAATCCGGAATTCAACGTCATTCTCGGCCGCGCCGATCCGGCGCTGCCAACGCCGACACAGGTTGCCGGCTATCCCTATCCGCAAAACAACATCCAGGATCTGACGGTCTACATGAACGAGCCCAACGACAGGCTCGTCAACAACCTGCGCACGACGCTGGCCGCCTCTTACCATTGGGGCAACGGGTCGTCGCTTACCTCGACTACGGGCTATATCGACTATGACATGAAGTTGAAGAACCTCGACGTCGACCTCACCCCGGCGCCGACGTCCTTCTTCAACCTGATCGGCATCTCGACCAAGCAGGTCAGTGAAGAGCTCACCTACTTCACCAACATCGGTTCTCACGCTGATCTGACTGCAGGTGCGATCTACATGCATTCCACGTCGGGCGAGCCACTTTATCTGTCGCTGGAGACGATTCCCGACTATCTGGTCTATCTTCCCACAGAGAAGCTGAACTCCTATGCCGGCTACGCGCAGTTCCGCTACAACCTGACCAGCCGCCTCCGCGCGACGATCGGCGGCCGCTATACCCGCGACGAGAAATCCTACGTGATGGACGCGACCGTCCTCACCTTCCACACGATCTTGGCGGATAAGAGCAGTTGGGGTGCGTTCACGCCGCGCTTCGTTCTTGATTACACGCCCAACAGCAACTCGCTGATCTACGCGAGCGTATCGCGTGGCTTCAAATCGGGCGGCTTCAACACGCTTGGTGACATCACGCAGCCGGTCAACCGGTTCAATCCCGAATATGTCTGGAACTACGAGCTCGGCCTAAAGGCGTCGATGTTCGACAAGCGGCTGCGGTTCGGACTGACCGGCTTCTATTCCGACTATACCAACCTGCAGCAAACGGTGTTCCGCATCGGCCTCGAGGGCTCGGATGTCCGCTACCCGCGCGTCGAGAACGCGTCGAGCGCGACGATCAAGGGCGTCGAATTCGAGGCGCAGGCGGCGCCGTTCAAGGGGCTGTTGCTCACCGGTGCGGTGACCCGGCTCGACGCCAAGTTCGGGAAGTTCTGTAACAACAATCCTCTCTACACCGGAACCGTGACCGACCCCGCGTGTGTCGGCGCAACGGCCGACGGCGAGCCGCTGCCGGCAGGCGCGGAGGACCTACAGGACAACACGCTGCCGCAGGCGCCGAAGTGGCAGTTCAATACCTCGGCGCAGTACGTCTTCCCGATCTCAAGCACACTCCAGATCACCGCGCACGCCGATTACAAGTGGCAGAGCAGAGTCTTCTTCGACATCTACAACAATGCGCTCAACGCGCAGGACAGATACGGACTGCTGAACGCCTCGCTGGGGATCGGATCGTCGCAGGAAGGCTGGTCGCTGTCGGGCTGGGTGCGCAACGCCTTCGACACGCGCTACATCAGCGAAGGGACCGTCTCACCCGGCGTGACGCCGTCGGTGAACGGGACGATCGGCATGCCTCGGATGTACGGCGCTACGTTCACGGTAAACTTCTGAGCGGTGACGGAGCAACTTGCGACGATGTTTCTCCGCCGACGACCTCGCACGTCGCCCGATCACCGGTCCTTAGCACCGATCGGCGCGGTCGCGCCCGTCGGAAGCTGTGCCATGCGAGTTCATCCATGACCGGCATCGTTCCTCAGTTAACGCGGTACAAGGATTGGTTGCGCCAGCAACGCGGCATCGCCTTCGACACTTATGCTTCGATGTGGGCGTGGTCGACCGATGATCTGGCGGGGTTCTGGCGCACGATCTGGGATTATCACGCGCTGGAATCGCCGGTCGCGCCGCGTTCGATCGTGAGCGGAAAGATGCCGAGCGCTGTCTGGTTCGAGGGCGCGCAGGTCAATTATGCTCGGCACGTCTTTCGCCATGTTGCCGAGGCCGATGCCGCCGGCCAGCCGGCGATTGTCGCCGACGATGAAAATGGCAGCGTACGCGAAATCGGCTGGCGCGAGCTCCGGCAGCGCAGCGCGTCGCTCGCGCTCGAACTGCGCCGGCTCGGTGTTGGACGCGGCGACCGGGTGGCAGCGTATCTGCCCAACGTTCCCGAGGCCGTTGTCGCCTTCCTGGCGTGCGCGAGCATCGGCGCGATCTGGACGATGTGTTCGCCCGACATGGGGACGCCGGCGGTGCTCGATCGCTTCCGGCAGGTCACGCCCAAGGTGCTGATCGCCGTCGACGGCGTGCTCTACGCCGGCAAACGGATGGATCGATCGGCTGCGGTCGCCGAGATGCGTCGCGGGCTGCCCAGCGTCGAGGCGCTCATCGTCGTCCACAGCGGCCACGCCGACACGCCGCTCGACGACGCGCTTGATTTCGTCGCCGCCCAGGCGCGCGACGACGGCGCCGTTGCCGCATTCGAGCCCGAATGGCTGCCGTTCGATCACCCGCTGTGGATCCTCTATTCAAGCGGGACGACCGGGTTGCCGAAGGCGATCGTCCACGGGCACGGCGGGGTCGTGCTCACCGGCTGCGTGACCAACATGCACTTCGATCTCGGCCCGAGCTATGCCGGCGATACGGTGGGCGAGCGCTTCCACTGGTTCACCGCGACCGGGTGGGTGATGTGGAACAACCAGGTCGGGGGGTTGCTGTCGGGCACCACCATCTGCCTGTTCGACGGCAGCCCGAGCGGCAGCAAGGCTCGACCCGACTGGCTGGCACTATGGCGGTTCGCCGCGCGACACCGCGTTACCTGGTTCGGCGCCGGCGCCGCCTTCTACAGCGGATGCCGCAAGGCCGGTGTGTCGATCGGCGACGCCGGCGATCTGAGCGCGCTACGAGCGCTGGGCAGTACCGGTTCCCCGTTGCCGGCCGAGGTGCAGCGCTGGGGAACGGATCAGTTCGCCGCGCTCGGCCGTCCCGACATGTGGTGGTGCAACGTCTCGGGTGGCACCGACATCGTCGCAGCGTTCATGTCGGGGAACCGGGAGCTGCCGCCGACCCCCGGCCGGTTGCAGTGCCGTACGCTCGGTGCCGCGGTAGAGGCATGGGATGAGGACGGCCATGCCTTGATCGGCAGCGTCGGCGAGCTGGTCTGCACGAAGCCGTTCCCCTCGATGCCGCTATACTTCTGGGGCGACGATGACGGCAGCCGCTATCGCGCCG
>JBQCEK010000117.1:0-2103 GCA_051960335.1 Sphingomonas sp. | reverse complement strand
TCCATGCGACAGTGATGCGACACTTTCGCGCCCATTGCGCGCCGGGCGCGCGACATTGCCGAACGACGAGGCGACGGCGACGCGACCGGCTTGCGATCGAGATGATGTTGTTGTCAAAGAGCAGTCGCTCGTGGCGACGTGATTGTTATTTCAGACATTTTCCAACAATGGAAGGGGGGCGGCTTTCGCCCCAGTTGTTGTCGCTACGCCGACCCGCCAGTGTTACCGGTAGCGGTCATTTCAAGCGCACAATCAAGCTGGCTGGGTGCGATGATTCATGGCAAAGTGTCGTCCATGAAATTCAAGCCCGAGGGGTTGATTGGCTCCGTTGCGATCGCTCTCCTAGCGTTCTTCGCTTCGGCGTTTCTCAACGAATATCATCCGTTCCGATTCAATAGTGATGACCTGCTCAACGGCCTCTTTTTCGCTGCTCTTGTCGTAGTCTTCGTTCAGGTCAGAGGGCGAACAAAGCGACCCATCAGGTCTCTCCTATACGGGTGTATTGGCTCGCTGGTGCTATTTCGATTTGTCTGCTGGGATGAGCTGATCCACAACTCAGGAGAATACGATATTCATCTGGCATTGATGTTCTGGTTCGGGGTCACGTTGATCGCACTTGGCGGCGTCGTCGGGCTCGAATGGGCGGATAGGGCTGGCAAGTGAGCGCGACTGCAACCATTGGGCGTTAGCGAGTGGCGCGAGGTGCAAGGCCCTGACCCCATGTCGGTTAGGTGCAGTCGAATTGTGTGTCGGCTTTCCAGTAGTCGTTGCCTAAAAGCCGTCAGACTGAAACCCACCCAATATCGATCCTCCCCGCATGCGGGTTCATCGCCTAATCGTCCACGGTCAAAACCTCGACGACCACCGCGACTTTGTCACCCGCCCGGACCATCTCGCCAACCTCGATATCCGCGACGAGCTGGCCGGGGATGGCGAAATCGGCGTCGGGGAGCGCGTTCAGCCAGCGATCCAGTTCGGGTGAATCGGGCGCTGTCAGCGTGAGGCGGTGGCGCGCGCCGCTGAAGGTCACGCTGGCCCAGCAGAGGGCGTCGCGCGCCGCGACCTTCACCGCCGGGCCGGCGGCCTCGATCGCGCGGGCGAGCCGGGCGCCCGTGTCGCGGTCCCGGCTCATCGGATCGCTCCCTGATGGGCGAGGAACGCGTCGATCCGGGCCGCCGTGCCGGTGCGCAGTTCGCGACCGTTCCGAAGATCGCCGACCAGCCGCGGATCGTTGATCGCCAGGCGACCGAATTTGGTGGGCGGCATGTCCGTCGCCCGCAGGAACCGCTCGATCTTTCGCAACATCGACATTCCTCAAACACCTCCGAGTCTCGAATGATGTTCTTGGTCTGTTCTCACATTTCCAACTTGTCTAGGAAAAATCCTACGAGTATGGATCGATCATGGCGTCTGCCGATCCTCGCGAAGCCCTGGGTGCGCTGATGGCGCAATCGGGGGCCAGCTATGCCGCCTTGTCGCGGCTGCTCGGCCGCAACGCCGCCTATCTTCAACAGTTCGTCACGCGAGGGTCGCCGCGCCGATTGGCGGAGCGCGACCGCCGGCTGCTGGCGGCCTATTTCGGCGTGGACGAAGAGGTGCTGGGCGCCGATCCGGGCGGGGCGCCGCCCGCGGTGCGCGTGCCGCGGCTCGATATTTCCGCCTCGGCGGGGCCGGGCGCGCTGGTGGAGGCGGAACGGCGGATCGGCGATCTTGGCTTGGATCCTGCGCTGATGGCTCGGCTCAACGTGCGGCCGGGCGACCTCTCGGTGATCCGCGCATCGGGCGATTCGATGAGCCCGACGATCGCCGACGGTGACGAACTGCTGGTCGATCGCAGCGATCGGCGGCTCGGCCGGGCCGGGCGCATCTTCGTCATCAAGATCGACGGCGTCTTGCTGGTCAAGCGCGTGTCGAAGCCGGGGCTCGCCGTGCGCGTCGCCAGCGACAATCCGGCCTATCCGGCGGTCGAGGTCGCCGCGGTGGAGGTCATGGGCCGCGTCGTCTGGCTGTCGCGCGCGCTCAGGTGACGGCTATTTCCGGTCGGTCCACCAGATCAGCAGCGCGGCGATTACTCCCAGCGCCAGACCGATCAGGAAACCGATC
>JBQCEK010000116.1:0-2524 GCA_051960335.1 Sphingomonas sp. | reverse complement strand
TCAGGCCGCCGTGCAATTTGCGTGCGTTTTCCCAAAGATGCGCGCGCGTGTTGTGCGCATGCATGAGCTTGCGGATCGATGTTTCCGCGGTCGCCACCACCGATGGCGGCAGGCTGGCGGTGAAGATATAGGGGCGGCAGGCGAGGCGGATCGCCTCGAACTTGGGATGGTTGGAGACGCAGAACCCGCCGACCGTGCCGACCGATTTGGAGAAGGTGCCGACGACGAAATCGACCTGGCCCTCGAGCCCCTGTTCCTCATAAACGCCGCGGCCGTTGGGCCCGTAGAACCCCATCGAATGCGCTTCGTCGCTCAATACCATCGCGCCGTGCTTCTTGGCGACCGCGACCATTTCCTTCAGCGGCGCAATGTCGCCGAGCATCGAATAGACGCCTTCGAGGACGACCAGCTTGCCGGCCTCGGCGGGCAGGCGGCCGAGCCGCTTGTCGAGATCGGCGACGTCATTGTGGCGGAAACGGACGATCTCGGCATAGCCCTGCTTACAGCCGTCGTAGATCGAGGCGTGGCTGTCCGCATCGAGGATGACATATTCGCCCTTGCCGGCGAGCGTCGAGATCATGCCAAGATTGGCCATATAGCCGGTCGAGAAGACGATCGCGCCCGACATGCCGTAGAAGTCCCGCAGCGCCTGTTCGACGCCCATGTGATCGCGGAACGTGCCGTTCAGCATGCGGCTGCCGTTGGTGCCCGATCCAAACTGATCGAGCGCGTCCTTGCCGGCCTGGATCACGTCCGGATCGAACGTCATGCCCATGTAATTGTAGGTGCCGAGCAGGATCGTATCCTTGCCCTTGATCACCGCCTCGGTCGGCGATTTCACCTGCTCCATGACGATCGAGAACGGATCGGTGACGCCGGAATCGAGCAGCGCCTGGCGTTCGGCGATCAGCGGATCGAACTTCGACATCAGATCGCGTTCGGGCGCGACGGCGGCCGGATCGGCCGGCAGATGGTGGTCGGTGGCGGCGGCTTCGGTCATTGTTCGTATCCCCACCTCCATTCGCCCTGAGCTTGTCGAAGGGCGTGGCGCCCGTGCGTCGACGTCGCTCGGCACGAACGGAGGATTAGTCCTTCTTCAGCTTTTCGACGGCATCGACCAACTGGCCGACGGTTTCGATCTCGGCCTGCATGTTCATCGTGATCAGGATACCGAACTCGTCCTCGATCGCGGCGACGAAATCCATCACCGTCAGGCTGTCCCATTCGAGATCGCCCTGGAAGGTGGTGGCGTCGGAGAGCGTGACGCCCTTCTTGTTGAAGGGCTCGATCAGCTCGGCGACTTTGTCGAAGGTCTGCTGGCGGTCGCTCATCTCATGCTTTCGTGGCTGTGGAGAGCCGCATCTGGCGGACAAATGCGGCGGCAATTCGTCCGGCCTATAGCAGCGAATGGGCGCGATACCACGCCGCGGTCGCGGCAAGGCCGCGGATCGTCTGTATCTCCGGCTGCCACAGCGCCGGATCGGGGCGCCTGGCGTCGTCGATCACCCAATCGGGATGGCAGAAATAGGCGACTCGATCGGCGGTCAGCTTCGCGCGCTTGCCGCGCGCCAGCCGGTCGCCGCGCGCGGCCAGCGACAAGAGCCAGCGCGGCAGCGCGATCGGCCGGATCCGCTTGCCGACCGCCGCCCCGATCACGCCGGCAAATTCGCGATGGCTCCAGCCGTCCGCCCGGCCGTCATCGGCCTCGAGCAGGCGCTGGTTGGAGGTGGTCTGCGCCAGCGCGAGCAGCAGCCGGCCGAGGTCGCTCACCTCGATCACCGACAGCCGGCCCGCGGGCGGGGTGAAGATGAAGCCCAATCTGGCCATGCGGAACAGGTCGCGCATTTCCATGTCGCCGGGCCCGTAGATCGCGGGCGGCCGCACCATCGCCCATTCGAGGCCCGAGCCCTCGACGACGCGCTCGGCCTCGGCCTTCGACCAGCCGTAATCGGACAGCTGCGGCTCGCGCGCGGCAAGCGAGGAGACGTGCACGAAGCGGCGCACGCCCGCGGCCGTGGCCGCGTCGACGATCGCCTTCGTGCCGCCGATATTGCCCGCGGCAAAGCCCAAGCGATCGGGCGCGTTGACCACGCCCGCGACATGGATCACCGCATCGGCGCCGGCGACGAGCTCGGCCAGCGCCTCGGGCTGGTCGAGCGCGCCCGCGATCCAGGTGACGCCCTGATGTTCGGGCTGCGGCCGCCGCGTCAGCGCACGCACCTGATGCCCGTCGGCGCGCGCGAGATTGATCAGCGTCCCCCCGACAAAGCCCGTGCCGCCGGTGATCGCGAGCACGCTCACAGCAGGGCCATATGGCTGCGATGAACCAGGGCAGCGCGCGGCGCATGGCCGAGGATCGCGGCGTGGCGGTCGCTGCGATGGCCGATCAGCCGCGCGGCGTCGTCATGGTCGTATTCGGCGAGGCCGCGTGCCAGCCGCCGGCCGTCGGCGCCGACGATCTCGACGAGGTCGCCGCGGGCGAAGCCGCCGCTGACTGCTGTCGCGCCCGCGGCGAGCAGGCTCT
>JBQCEK010000115.1:0-6111 GCA_051960335.1 Sphingomonas sp. | reverse complement strand
CGGTGATCGGGTTCATCACCTTCATCGCCTCGACGATCACCAGCGTATCGCCGGCCGCGACCTGCTTGCCCACCGCGACGAACGGGGCGGCGCCCGGTTCGGACGAGAGGTAGCAGGTGCCGACCATCGGCGATCGCACCGCGTTGGCGGCGCTCGGCGCGGTCGCCGGCGCAGGATCGGCGGCCGGGGCAGCGGCGACATGAGTCGCGGGCACGGCAGCCGGCGGCGCACTGTAGTGAACCGGCGCGGCCACGGCAGCGGCCTTGCGCGCGATCCTGATCTTGCGATCGCCGTCTTCGACCTCGACCTCGGTCAGGCCCGTGGCGTCGAGCATTTCGGCAAGCTGGCGGACGAGATCGACGTCCACCCGCATCTTGTGATTATGTTCCTCGGTCATGCGACCCTTTCCCTGTCAATCGGCGCCGTCTGTCAGAACCGCGCCGCCGCTTCAAGCGCGAGGATGTAGGAAAGCGCCCCGAAGCCAGCGATCGTTCCCTTCGCCGCGCGGCCGACATAGCTTTTGTGGCGGAAGTCTTCGCGGGCGTGCGGATTGGACAGATGCACCTCGATCACCGGGGTGGTAATCGACTTGATCGCATCGTGCAGCGCCACCGAGGTATGCGTGTAGCCGCCGGGGTTGAGGATCACCGCCTTCGCGCCCGACGCTTGCGCCTCGTGCAGCCAATCAATCAAATGGCCCTCATGGTTCGATTGGCGCATGTCGATCGCCAGATCGAGGTCGCGCGCGCGATCCTCGAGCTGGTCGGCGATATCGTCGAGCGTGTCGTGGCCGTAAACCTCTGGCTCGCGCAGGCCGAGCAGGTTCAGGTTCGGGCCGTTGAGGACGAAAACGGTGTCGGGCATGGGCTCTCTTGGTTGCGGCAAGCGGCACACGGGCCTAAATCGCCACCCTCCTTACCCGTTCGTGTCGAGCGAAGTCGAGACACGTGTTGCCACGGGCCCTGCTTGACCCCGCTTCTCGATTTCGCTCGAAGCGAATGGTGTGGAAAGATGATGCATAGCGACGGAACCGTCTCGATCACCGTCAATGGCGAGCACAGGCGCGTCGACGCCGGGCTGAGCCTTGCCGATCTCGCCACCGAGCTCGGGCTGGCGCCGGAAAAGGTCGCGGTCGAGCGCAATCTGGAAGTCGTGCCGCGCTCGACGCTGGCGCAGGTCTCCGTCGAGGATGGCGACGAGTTGGAGATCGTCCATTTCGTCGGCGGCGGCGATCACGCCAGGCCGATCGACGAGGATACATGGACTGTCGCGGGCAAGACCTTCCGCTCCCGACTGATCGTCGGCACCGGCAAATACAAGGATTTCGCGCAGAACGCCGCGGCGGTCGAAGCGTCGGGAGCGGAGATCGTCACCGTCGCGGTGCGCCGCGTGAACGTCAGCGATCCCAAGGCGCCGATGCTGACCGATTATATCGATCCGAAGAAAATCACCTATCTGCCCAACACCGCCGGCTGCTTCGACGCCGAATCGGCGATCCGAACATTGCGGCTGGCGCGCGAGGCCGGCGGCTGGGACCTGGTCAAACTTGAAGTGCTGGGCGAGGCCAAGACGCTATACCCGGACATGGTCGAGACGCTGCGCGCGACCGAAGTGCTGGCCAAGGAAGGCTTCAAGCCGATGGTCTATTGCGTCGATGATCCGATCGCGGCGAAGCGGCTGGAAGATGCCGGCGCGGTGGCGATCATGCCGCTGGGCGCGCCGATCGGATCGGGGCTCGGCATCCAGAACGAAGTGACGATTCGCCTGATCGTCGAGGGCGCAAACGTCCCGGTGCTGGTCGATGCCGGTGTCGGCACCGCCTCCGATGCCGCGTGTGCGATGGAGCTGGGCTGCGACGGCGTGCTGATGAACACCGCGATCGCCGAGGCCAAGGATCCGGTGATGATGGCCACCGCGATGAAGTCGGCGATCGAGAGCGGCCGGCTGGCCTATCGCGCCGGGCGCATGGGCAAGCGCCGCTACGCCGATCCATCGAGCCCGCTTGCCGGACTGATCTAAGCGTGGCCGAGGGGGTGAGGCTGCATGAGAGCTGGCAGGCCCCGCTCGCGCCTGAATTCGACAGCCCCTATATGGCCGAACTCAAGCGCTTCCTCGTGGACGAGAAGGCGAAGGGCCGCCGCATCTTCCCTAAAGGCAGCGAGTATTTTCGCGCGCTCGATCTAACTCCGCTCGACAAGGTGCGCGTCGTCATCCTCGGGCAGGACCCGTATCATGGCGAAGGGCAGGCGCACGGCCTATGCTTTTCCGTCAAGCCCGGCGTCCGCACGCCGCCGTCGCTCGTCAACATCTACAAGGAGATCGAGGCCGATCTCGGCATCCGCCCCGCGCAGCACGGTTTCCTCGAACATTGGGCGGGCCAGGGCGTGCTGCTGCTCAACAGCGTGCTCACCGTCGAGATGAGCCGCGCCGCCTCGCATCAGGGCAAGGGCTGGGAACGCTTCACCGATGCCATCGTCAGGCTCGTCAACGCCAAGCCCGATCCGGTCGTGTTCCTGCTGTGGGGTGCCTATGCGCAGCGCAAGGCCGCGTTCGTCGATACGGAGCGCCATCTGGTGCTGAAGGCGCCGCATCCCTCGCCCCTATCGGCGCACAGCGGCTTTTTCGGCTGTCGCCATTTCTCGAAAACCAACGCCTTTCTCGAAAGCCGCGGCTTGCCACGGATCGATTGGGCGCTGCCCGATCCACCGGAACCCCGATAGGGTTCATCCGTTGTCACTTCGAGCGCGATTGGAGCCGGTGGGCGGCTCCCGGTGCGCGGCGTAGGAGATTGAAAATGGGCGAACTTACCGACAAGATCAAAGGCAATGTCAACGAAGCCATCGGCAAGGTCAAGCAGAAGAGCGACAACCCCAATACGCGCGACGAAGGCGCCGCGCAGGAAGGCAAGGGCAAGGCCCAGCAGTTCATCGGCAAGGTGAAGGGCGTCCTTGGCGACGACATCTGATCTTCCCAGCCTCACCCGGCTGAGCAAGGGCCGCTCCGGGAAACCGGGGCGGCTTTTTTCGGAAAGGGGACGAAGGAAAATCCGGTTGTTGCTGGTCGGTGAGGGTGATGCGCGGCCACTTTAAGCGCGAGACGGAGCCACGCTTCCCCCCTCACTAAGCTCGGCTAGGCGGCAAAGTCGCCAAGCGCCGCTATTCTCTCCCGCCAGGGGAGAGAATTTGGGAGTGATCGCGCGGGCAGCCGTAACGGCTAAACGCGGCCTCAACCGCCCCTTAACTTGCTGATCGTCGTGCCTGCGGTGATAACTTCGATGTCGGTCCTGACGTGCAGCAGCCTGACGCCGGTTTCGCCCACCGCGCGGTCGAGCGCGGGGGCGAAGTCCTCGGTGCGTTCCACCGTCTCCGCCCAGCAACCATAGGCGCGCGCCAGCGCCGCGAAATCGGGATTGGCGAGCTTTGTGCCCGAAATGCGCCCGGGAAACTCGCGTTCCTGATGCATTCGAATCGTGCCGTAGCCGCCATTGTCGATCACAAGCACCAGCATGTTCGCGCCGTGCGCGACGGCAGTCGCCAGTTCCTGCCCGTTCATCAGGAAGCATCCGTCGCCGGCCAGCGCGACAACCGTGCGATCGGGGTAGCGTAGCGCCGCCGCCGTTGCGGCCGGTACGCCATAACCCATCGCGCCGGCAGTCGGCGCCAGTTGCGCGGTCTGCCCAGCATAGCGCCAGTAACGATGCCACCAGCCCGAATAATTGCCTGCGCCGTTGCAGATGATGCTGTCCGCCGGCAGTTTCTCGCGCATCGCCGCCACGCACGGGCCGAGGTCCATCGTCACATCGCGGGGCGCGGGCGTCGACCAGTCGATCCATTCGCGATGCGCGTCGCCGCCGCTGGTCAGTGGCTCGCGGTCGATCGCGTGCACGTCGGCGGCGAACTCGGTCATGTCGGCGCAGATCGCCAGATCGGTGCGATAGGTCATGCCCAGTTCGGCCGGATCGGGATGAACGTGGACGAGCGTTTGGCCCGGATGCTCGGGCGTGATCAGCGTATAGCCGTCGGTCGTCGCCTCGCCGAGGCGCGGGCCGACGACCAGCAGCAGGTCCGCCGCCCTGATCCGATCAATCAGTTTCGGGTTGGGGCCATAGCCCAGATTGCCGGCATAGACCGCGCAATCATTGGCGATCGCGTCCTGCCGGCGGAAGGCGGCGGCAACGGGGAGGCCGGTCTTTTCCGCCCAGGCGGCGAAATCGCGGCCGGCATCGGGCGTCCAGCCAGCGCCGCCGATGATCGCGATCGGCCGCTCGGCGCGATCGAGCAGCGCGGACAGCGCGCCCATCGCGATCGGATCGGTCGGTTGCGCGGGCGGATCGACGCGGGGCCGATCCACCGCCTCCACCACGTCGAGCAGCATATCCTCCGGCAGCGCCAGCACCACGGGGCCGGGCCGGCCGGACATCGCCACCTGATACGCCCGCGCGATATATTCCGGCAGTCGACGGGCGTCATCGATCCGCGCCGCCCATTTCGCGATGGGGGCGAACATCGCCTCGAAATTGATCTCCTGAAAGGCCTCGCGGTCGCGGGTGGAGCGATCGACGTCGCCGATGAACAGGATCATCGGCTGCGAATCCTGCCGCGCGACGTGGACGCCGATCGAGGCGTTTGTCGCGCCGGGTCCGCGCGTCACGAACGCCACGCCGGGGCGGCGCATCATCGTGCCGTCTGCTGCCGCCATGAAACCCACGCCGCCTTCCTGCCGGCATACCACCAGGTCGATCGCCGGCGTGTCGTGCAGCGCATCGAGCACCGCGAGGAAGCTCTCGCCAGGCACGGTGAAGATACGGTCGCACCCTTGCGCGACGAGATTGTCGACCAGGATGCGGCCGCCGGTGCGTTTGATCATTGCGAGTCTCTCCATTGCCTTCCCATGCCGTCGCTTTCGCGCGAAGTCGAGAAACGCGAAGATCGTGTGCCGGGGCGGTTTCTCGACTACGCTCGAAACCAACGGCATGAGTCGCGGGACAGCGGCATCGAGGGAGAGACGATATGAGCCAGCTAACCACCATCGCTAGCGGCTTGCGTTTTCCCGAAGGGCCGGTCGCGATGCCCGATGGCAGCGTGATCCTCACCGAGATCGCGGCTGGCCGGGTCACGCGCGTGAAGGCGGACGGATCGACCGAAACAGTCGCCGAAACCGGCGGTGGCCCGAACGGGCTGGCGGTGGGGCCGGACGGCAAGCTGTATTGTTGCAACAACGGCGGGTTCGGCTGGGTGGAGACGCAGGGGCTGCTCGTCCCGCATGGCACGGCCTCCGATTATCGTTCAGGCTCGATCCAGCGCATCGATATCGGCACCGGCGCGGTCGAGACGCTTTACAGCGAAGCGTCCAACGCGCCACTCGCCGGGCCGAACGACATCGTCTTCGATACATCGGGCGGCTTCTGGTTCACCGATCACGGCAAGACCCGCGAACGATCACGCGACGTGACGGGCGTTTTCTACGCCAGAGCCGATGGCAGCGATTGTCGCGAAGTAATCTTTCCGCTGGAAAATCCCAATGGCATCGGCCTCTCGCCCGATGGCAAGCGGCTGTATGTCGCCGAAACCTACACCTGCAAATTATGGGCGTTCGATGTGGTCGCGCCGGGCGAGGTGGCGGGCGGGCAGGGCCTGTCCGGCGCAGGCGGGGCGTTCCTCTATTCGCCGCCCGGCTACACCTATTTCGATTCGCTCGGCGTCGATTCCGCCGGCAACATCTGCGTCGCGACGATCGGGGCGAGCGGAATCAGCGTCGTCGCGCCCGATGGCGCTTTGGTCGATTTCGTTGCCACGCCCGATCCGTTCACCACCAACATCTGCTGGGGCGGCGATGATTTGCGCACCGCCTACATCACGCTTTCCGGGACGGGACAATTGGCGGTAATGCGCTGGCCAAGGCCGGGGTTGCGGCTGGCGTTTTGAGGAGAATCGCGTGCGCAGACATCGTGAAGGGCATCTTATCCAGCGGATCGGCTGGATGCGCGCGGCGGTGCTCGGCGCGAACGACGGCATCGTCTCGACCGCCAGCCTGATCATCGGCGTCGCCGCGGCGGGCCAGCCGCGCGCCGATAACCTGCATGCCGGGGCGGCGGGCTTGGTCGCCGGCGCG
>JBQCEK010000114.1:0-2424 GCA_051960335.1 Sphingomonas sp. | reverse complement strand
TTGCTCCTTCAAATCTTTACCGAAAACATGGTCGGCCCGATCTTCTTCGAGATCATCCAGCGCAAGGGCAATGACGGCTTCGGCGAGGGCAATTTCAAGGCGCTGTTCGAAAGCATCGAACTCGATCAGATCCGCCGCGGCGTCGTACCGGGCAAGGTCGAGGCTTGACCTCCTGAAGCCCCTCCCTTTCAAGGGAGGGGTTGGGGGTGGGTCGCGAGCCCGGTGGAACCGGGTGAGCGTCCGCCCTCGCCACGAAAGCGACGTCGGGGCATCGAGCCCCGCCGCCGCTCACCCACCCCTTGCCCCTTCCTTTCAAAGGGAGGGGTGAAGAAGGAGCAAGGCGTGAGCACTTCCTACATGACCGGCTTCGCCAATCATTTCGCGACCGAGGCCATCCCCGGCGCGCTCCCGCAAGGGCGCAACTCGCCGCAGAAGCCCGCTTTCGGCCTCTATACCGAGCAGCTTTCCGGCACCGCGTTCACCGCGCGGCGAAGCGAGAACCGTCGGTCATGGCTTTATCGCCTGCGCCCGTCGGCCGCGCATCCCGCCTTCACCCGCTACGAGGGCGCGCCCCTTTTCGCGCCCGGCGTCGTCAAGGAACCCTTTGCCCCCAATCGCTTGCGCTGGGGACCATTGAACATCGAAGGCGACGCCGATTGGCTCGACAGCCTGACGACGATGGTCGTCGCCGGCGATGGTCCCAAGACACAGGCCGGAGTCGCGGTTCACATCTACCGCGCGACACGGGACATGGAGCGTCGCGCCTTCGTCAGCGGCGATGGCGAACTGGTGGTCATTCCCGAACAGGGTCGCCTCATCCTGCTCACCGAATTTGGCAAGATCGGCCTGCAACCCGGTGAAATCGCTCTGATCCCGCGCGGCGCCCGTTTCCGCGTCACGTTGCCTGACGGCCAAGCCCGGGGGTATGTCGCCGAGAATCACGGGCAACCATTCCGCCTTCCGGATCTCGGCCCGATCGGCGCCAACGGCCTCGCCAATCCGCGCGATTTCGAAACGCCGGTCGCCTGGTTCGAAGACCTCGAGGGCGATTTCGAGCTGGTGCAGAAGTTTCGCGGTTCGCTGTGGACCACCGACCTCGGCCGCTCGCCGCTTGATGTCGTCGCGTGGCACGGCAATCTCGCACCCTGCAAATACGATCTGTTCCGCTTCAACACGATCGGCAGCATCAGCTTCGATCATCCCGATCCCTCGATCTTCACCGTGCTGACCTCGCCTAGCGATGAGCCGGGCACCGCGAATGTCGATTTCGTGATCTTCCCCCCGCGCTGGCTGGTCGCCGACGACACGTTCCGTCCTCCCTGGTTCCACCGCAACGTGATGAGCGAGTGCATGGGGCTAATTACCGTCGCTTATGACGCCAAGGCCGAGGGATTCCGCCCCGGCGCGCTCAGCTTGCACAACCAGATGTCCGGCCACGGCCCCGATGTCGCCAGCTGGAAGGGCGCGAGCGAAGCGGTGCTGAAGCCGCACAAGATCGAGGATACGATGGCGTTCATGGTCGAAAGCCGCTGGGTCTTTTCACCGACCGACTACGCGCTCAAAACCAGCGCCCTCGACGAGGATTACGATCAGGTCTGGCAGGGTTTTCCCAAGGCGAAACTGCCCTGAGACAAGGTTAATGGACCGTTAGTTAACGCCTCCCGAACCCGTCCGATATCGGCACGCCTCATTTTCGGTGCTGGCCAAGCGTCTCGTTTTGGCCGACTTGGTCCCCGATAGCTGATGGAGCAAGGCGATGCGCGGACGAACGATGGCAATGGCGGCGGCCGCCATATTGGTCGTCGGAACCGGGGGAATTGCCGCCGGCGTCACGCTCGGCGGGGCGCCCGCGCCGCGGGCGGCAAAGGCGCCTCATCCCGGCCGATTGGCCGAAACGGTCACGCCCAAGCGCACTGTGACGGCCGCGCCTGCGCCTCAGCCGGAACAGGCCGCCTATGTCGTCAAACACATCCTGCCGATCGACGGCCCGATGCGGCAGGGCGATTATTATTGGGACGAATCGGGTGCGCCACAGGGGCAGCGCGTCATCACGGTCGATCTCGCCGCCGGCACCATCTCCATTTTTCGCGGCGGCTATGAAATCGGCACGGCCGTGATCATCGCGGGTGACGATGACAAGCCCACGCCGCTTGGCATCTTCCCGATCACCCAAAAGGACGCCGATCACCATTCGAACATCTATGACGGCGCGCCAATGCCTTATATGCTGCGGCTGACAAATGATGGCATCTCGATCCACGGCAGCGAAGTGGGCGACGGCTATGTCACCCACGGCTGCATCGGCGTGCCGATCGGTTTTGCGCGCAAGCTGTTCGGCGCCGTGCGGCTGGGCGACAAGGTGATTGTCACGCGGGGCGAGCTGCTGAACCTTGGCGACGCGATCACCGCCGCCTGATCGCGCCT
>JBQCEK010000113.1:0-2145 GCA_051960335.1 Sphingomonas sp. | reverse complement strand
CATTCCACTTCAGATGCTGCGGAGTTTTGGCCGGTGCGCCGTTGTCGTAGAGCCGGAGAAACGAGAAATCGAGGTCGTAGCGGGGGAAATTGAAATTGTCCGGATCGCCGCCGAAAAAGGCGGTCTTCACGCCCGGCGAGAACACCAGCCGGACGTCCGAATATTTGCGGTATTTGTACAGCTTGTACTGGCCGCCATGATAGAGGTTGACGACCTCGCAGCGATAGGCGGCGCTGTCCTTGCAGCCTTCGCCTTCGATTTGCGCGGTCACCGCGTTGCGCGCCTTGACCAGCGCGTCGCCGGCCAGCCCCTGTCCCGCCGACGTGACACGCGCAGTGACATCGGTAATGCCGGTGAGAATTTCAGCCTGCATGCCCGAGCATTTCTTCTCGTCGGTGGCAGCCGCCGCGAGATAGCCGTGGGTGAAATAATCCTGGCCTTCGGACGACAGGTCCTGCGCGCAACCGACGACGCAGTGGTTGTTGGTCAGCACCAGACCCTTGCCGCTGACCACCGATGCCGAGCAGCCGGTCGACAGGCGCACAGCCGCGCCGCGCACGCGATCGAGCCACTGCTGGTCGATCCGCGTGCCGAGTTCAGCATTGGCCTTGGCGATAGGGAAATTGTCGAACGTCCACATGCCTTCGCTGGCGCCCGCCGGCGCGGCAAGCAGGGGGGCGACGACCACGGATGCGGCAAGCAGCCAGAATTTGAGCCTCATGTTGATCCCCTTCGAATTTTTGTCGATATCGTCGCGCCCTAGCGAGCGATCGTCGATGTTACAAGATATCACGATCCGCGCTTGGCGACGTAGCTGTTGTTGCTGCGATCCTTGTCGGGCAACTGGTGATCGGGATCGATCGTCGCCCGCACGACGGCGGACGTGCCGCCGACCGGCACCGCCGTCGCCGCTTGGCGGATCCAGGTTTCGGCCGGCAGACGAATGTCCTTGGTCGATCCGTCGGCGAACGCGACGCGCAGCGTCGCCGGCATCACCAATTTGTCCTTCGCGGCGACCGTCACCAGCGCGCCTTGCTTCGGATCGTTATGGACATAGCCGACGCCCGTCACCGCCAGGTCCATCTGCCAGTTGTTGAAATACCAGCCACGCCAGAAATAGCTCAGATCCTCGCCGGCATCGCTATCCATCGCACGAAAGAAATCGGCCGGCTTGGGATGCTTGAACGCCCAGGTGGCGATGTACCGGCGGAAGGCGTGGTCGAACCGTTCGTGGCCAAGGATATTCTCGCGCAGCAGCCGTAGGCCAAGCGCCGCTTTGAAATAGGTCATCGGGTGGCGATACTTCTCGATCACCGTATCGGCGCGGCTGAGGATCGGCGGCGCCTGAGGATCGGCAAGCAACGGCAGAATCTCGTCGACAGGATTGCCGCCGCCCGGCGCATATTCGCTATCGCGCTTCGGCCCGTATTCGCCGTGGTTGAAATCGTCCGACTCATAGGTGTCGATGAAGGTGTTGAAACCTTCGTCCATCCAGGCGTCGCGCCGCTCGTTCGAGCCGACGATCATCGGGAACCAGCCGTGGCCGATCTCATGCGCGCTGATCCAGAACAGCGCTTTGCCGGCATCGTTGATCCCATCGAATACGATGCCGGGATATTCCATGCCGGTGGCGGGGCCGGCGATGTTGATCGCGGCGGGCCACGGATAGGGATACCAGCGCTTCGAGAAGTTCTCAACCGCATCCTTCATATATTCGGTCGATCGGCCCCAGCGCGCATTGCCCTGGCTTTCCGCCGGGTAGAAGCTTTCGGCGAGCGCTGATTTGCCGCCGGGCAGGTTGATCCGCGCGGCATCCCAGGCGAACACCGAGGACGCGCTGAACGCCACGTCGCGCGTGTCGTGCATCCGATAATGCCAGGTCAGCGTGCCGCCTTGCTTCGGACGGCTGGCGGGATCGCCGATTTCCTGCGGCGAGCGGATCATCACCGTTGCGTCGCTGGCCTTCGCGCGATCGAAGCGTTCCAGTTGCTGCCTGGTCAGCACATCCTGCGGATTGACGAGTTCGCCCGAGCCGGCGACCAGCATGTTCGACGGCACCGTCACCCAATAATCGAAATCGCCATATTCGAGATAGAATTCCTGCGCGAGATACGGAGCGGTGTCCCAGCCGCGGATATCGTCATA
>JBQCEK010000112.1:0-14112 GCA_051960335.1 Sphingomonas sp. | reverse complement strand
ATCGGCGACGAGGCTCAGCTCGTTGGCGAACGCGATGTTGACGTCGCGAAACGCATTTTCGGTGAGCTTGGTCATCTCGGCGGCGCGAGCGGTGGTCGTCACGCAGGCGCCGCGAACGAAACGGCGGTAGAAGGTCAGCGCCTTGCGCGCGCAACGGGGCGTGATACCGCCGATCACGCGGTCATTGTCGATGAGTTCGACCAGGATACGGCCCGGAAGCACACGCTCGGGACAATAAGCGACGGCGATGTCTGCGACTTCGGTCGTCCGACCGGGCACCTTCAGATCGGGCCGAAGCTCGGCGAGCAAGTCTCGGACTTTCTCGGTGGTGCCGACGGGCGACGTCGATTCCAGAACCACGGTGTCGCCGGCTTTCAGAACGGTGGCGATCGTCGTCGCGGCCTGGAGAACATAGCCGATATTGGGTTGGTGATCGTCGGCGAAGGGCGTCGGCACCGCGATCACGAACACGTCGGCCGGCTCGATCTGGAGCGACGCGCGCAGATTGCCGCGCGATACCACGCCTGAAACGAGCCCGTCGAGATCGACTTCTTCGATATGGACCTTGCCCGAATTGATCGTCTCGACGACCGATGGCGTGACGTCGACGCCAAGCACCTGAACGCCGGTCCGCGCGATCACCGCGGCGGTGGGCAGACCGATATAGCCGAGGCCGACGACGACGACCTTGAGTTCAGACTCCGAAACCATGCGCGACGATCCTCGCAATCCGTGCCGAGGCATGGCCGTCGCCGAACGGATTGTGGGCGCGGGCCATGCGAGACCAGCTTCGCTTGTCGTCGAGGAGGGTGAAGATTTCGGAAACGATGCGGTTTTCGTCCGATCCGATCAGCCGCGCCGTGCCGGCGGTGACGCCTTCCGGCCGCTCGGTGGTGTCACGCAAGACGAGGACTGGCTTGCCGAGCGCGGGCGCTTCCTCCTGCACGCCGCCCGAATCGGTCAGCACGATATGCGCAAGGCCCAGCGCGCGGATGAAATGCGGATAATCGAGCGGATCGATCCGTGCGACGTTCGCACGGTCGCCGAGGATCGCGTCCATCACCGACACCACGTTGGGATTGGGATGCATCGGAAACAGCACGGCCACGTCGTTTCGTTCGGCGATTCGGGCGATCGCGCGCGCGATGCTCTCCATGCCGCCGCCGAAATTCTCCCGGCGATGCGTGGTGACCAGGATCAGCTGTTTACCGGCGAAGCGCGCGGCGATGTCGTCAAGCCCGGCGGCAAGCGACGGATCGCCGTCGATCCGTGCCGCGGTGGCGTGAAGCGCGTCGATCACCGTGTTGCCTGTGACATGGATGGTGGCCGGATCGATATTTTCGCGACGAAGCGCCTCGGCCGCGGTTTCCGTCGGCGCGAAATGCTGATCGGCGATCGGCGCGACGATGCGGCGGTTCACTTCTTCCGGCCAGGGCGCATAAATGTCGCCCGAACGAAGCCCGGCTTCGACATGGCTCACCGGGATGCGGCGATAATAAGCAGCCAGAGCGCCGGCCATCGCCGTCGCGGTATCGCCCTGCACGATCACCCGGTCCGGGCGTTCCGCATCGAGGGTTTCGCCAATGCCCGTCAACAGGCGTGCGGTCAGCCGATCGAGCGACTGGCCCGGCTCCATCAGGTCGAGATCGATGTCCGGCGTCAGTCCTGCGATCGACAGAACCTGATCGAGCAGCCCTCGGTGCTGCGCGGTCACACAGGTGCGAACGCGAATGCCCGGTGTGTCCGCCAGCGTGCGGACGACCGGAAACAATTTGATCGCTTCCGGACGAGTGCCGAAGATCAGCATCACGGTGCGCGCGTCGTTCTTCATTGTCGTCGCCGTAACGCCCTCCTCTTAAGGTGAGACTAATCTGCGCCAGTGGCTCGTCCGGGAACGATTTGCTAGGCCCGCGCCAACCCGGGGGGCAATGTCCGGTTGAAAAGGATTAGCATTCATGTCGATCAAGAAGCTGCGCAAGGCCGTGTTTCCCGTTGCCGGGCTCGGCACGCGGTTCCTGCCGGCGACCAAGGCCACGCCGAAGGAAATGCTGCCGGTGGTTGACCGACCCCTGATCCAATACGCCGTCGATGAAGCGATCGAGGCGGGGATCGAGCAGATGATCTTCGTCACTGGTCGCAACAAAGGCTCGATCGAAGACCATTTCGATATTGCCTATGAACTCGAGACGACGATGCGCGAGCGCGGGAAATCGCGCGAAGTGTTGAGCCAGACGCGATTGAAGCCGGGCGCGGTCGCCTATGTGCGGCAGCAGGAGCCGCTCGGCCTCGGTCATGCCGTATGGTGCGCGCGTGACATCGTCGGCGACGAACCGTTTGCGATCTTCCTCGCCGACGAACTGATGATCGGCAAGCCGGGCTGCATGAAGGCGATGGTCGAGGCGTATGAGCAAGTCGGCGGCAACGTCGTATGCGGGCTCGAAGTGCCCGACAGCGAAACGGACAAATACGGCATCATCGATCCCGGCGCGCGCGACGGCGCGCTGGTGGAGGTCAAGGGGCTGGTCGAAAAGCCAAAACAAGGCACCGCGCCTTCGAACATCATGATCCCCGGCCGCTACATTCTCCAGCCCGAGGTGATGCGTATACTGGAAACACAGGAGAAGGGCGCAGGCGGGGAGATCCAGCTCACCGATGCGATGGCGCAGATGATCGGGACGCAGCCGTTCCACGCCTTCACCTTCGACGGCAAGCGCTATGATTGCGGCGACAAGGCCGGGTACATCCAGGCCAATATGGCGCTGGCGCTCGAGCATCCGGAGATTGCAGACAAGGTCCGCAAGTTCGGCGAGGAAATTTTCTGCCGGTGATCACCCGCAGGTGACATTGCGCGCGTTGGGAGTGACCGTGCAGCGGGGTTGACCCTCGACGCGAACCGTTCCTGATCCACTGGTATTGATTGTCGCATCTCCGCTCGCGCGGGCATGAATCGAGCCCGATCCGCTCAAGCTCAGCACGGCGCTGGTTGCATCGAGCGCGCTGGTATCCACCCTCCCGGCGCCGGACAGGCTGACCGTGAGCGTTTCGGCCGTTCCCGCAGCGACGGCCTTTCCGGTTCCCGAAATCGCGAGCGTGAGATCGCTCGCCTCGATCTGGTCGATCGTGATCGTGCCCGATCCTCCGACCGCGAACTTGCCGTGGCCCAGTTCGGCATCGCCGATCCGCGCCGTCCCGACGCCGCGGATCGAAACCGAGAAATCGGGTTCGCGAATCGTATCGGCGCGCAAGTCCCCCGCGCCATCGATCGAAACGCTCTTGATCGCCGGTGCGGTGACAGTGATCGTCGCCGCCGGCGCGAGGGCGAACCCTTTCTTATGGCCGATGTAGAGCTTCTGGTCGACGACATCGATCATCAGCGCATCGAGTGCAGCGGGCGGCCCCGAAAGTATGACATCGCGTCGCGGGCCCTGGATGATGACGATATGCCCGACGCCGCTCAACACGATCGTATCGAACGGCGCCTCGGCGACATGCCGGTCAACCGAGGCGCTCGGCGCCGTGGCGATGGCTGCCAGCGCGGCGAAAGCGACCAGTGCCGAAGCCATCCTACGTCTCCTCACTCATACCGTAGCGCACGCGCCGGCTCGGCGCGAGCCACGCGCCAGGCTTGGCTGAATACGGTCAGGCACGCGATGGCGAGCGCAAGCATGGTCGCGCCGATGAAGAACAACGGCGACAAGGCGATGCGATCGTCGAAGTTCGACAGCCATTTGCGCATCGCGAAATAAGCGAGTGGCCAGGCGAGCAGGTTGGCGATGACGACCGGCTTCAGGAATTGCGCGATCAGCAGCTTGAGCACGTCGCTGGTCGATGCGCCCAGCGTCTTCCTGATGCCGATTTCCTTCACGCGCCGCGCCGTATCGAACGACGCGAGCCCGTAGAGCCCAATGCAGCCGATCAGCACCGCCAGCACCGCGCCGATCGTGAACAGGTGGCTGCGCTGATCGTCGGACTTGTAGAATTGATCATAGAGGCGCTGATCGACCGTATCGGCAGCGAACGGCACTTGCGGGGCAATGCGCTTCCAGGCGGTTTCGAGCTGGCTCTTGAGCAGCTTGGGGTCGGCGCCGTGATAGCGCACCGCGGCAATCGGCGGCCACATGTCGTGGCGATAGTAATAATAGAGCGTGGGGCGCACCGGATCGCGCGGGCTGCGGAAGCGCATGTCATCCACCACCCCGATCACGCGGCTGGTCGCGTTCTGCTCGCCGCCGCTGTCGATGATGATCTTGCCGATCGCCGTTTGCGCATCCGGCCAACCGAGTTGCTTGACCGCGCTCATGTTGAGTATGACGCCGTGCGGAGCCGAAAGCAGATCCTTGGAGGTGGCGTCGGTGCGATCGTCGAGCGCATGCGCGGTGTCGAATTGCCGACCGGCGAGAAGGCGTGCGTTATAGACGTTGAAGAAATTCAGCCCCACATCGACGTGCATCAACGAAGGCTGCGGCCCGTTGGTCTGGCCGGGCAGCGAGGCCGTGTTCGAATTGGTCGTGCCGTTGTCGCCCGGAGCGTCGTCACCCCGGCCCACCGCCGTGACGCCGGGCAGATTGGCGAAGGCATTGAGCAGTTCGGCACGCTGCGATTCATCCAGCGCGCTGTCCTCGAACGATCGAACCGTGATGATGCCGTCGCGGGCAAAACCGAGATCGGCCGAGCGAAGGTGCCGGGTCTGCGCGACCAGCACGCCAGTGCCGACGATGAAGGCGATGGCGATGGCGAACTGGAACACCACCAGTCCCTGGCGAAGCCGCGCGCCGGCCTTGCCGCCGCCCGGCGCGCGCGCCGAGGCGAGCACCGCGGCGGGGCGATATTGCGACAGAACGAACGCGGGATAGGCGCCGGCAAGCACGCCGACGAACACGACCAGCAGGATCAGCGGCGGCAGGATAGAGGCGCTGCCGAAATAAGTGATCGAAAGCTCCAGCCCGCCCACAGAGTTGACGAACGGCAGGGCGGCCTCTGCAAGCGCAAGCCCGATCAAGGCCGCGATACCCGTGGTCAGGATCGCCTCGCCGACGAACTGGCGGATCAGGCTGCGCCGCGTGCCGCCCAGCACCTTGCGCACCGCCACTTCGCGGGCGCGCAGTCCGGCTCGCGCAGTGGCGAGATTCACGTAATTGACGATCGCGATCAGCAGCGTGAGCACCCCGACGATGCCGAGCGTCGCGATCACCGCCCGGTCGCCCGCGTCGAACAGGTGGACGCTGCTCAACGGCACGAAGCCGATCGAAAACGTTTTGTGAAGTTCCGTGGTGCCCTGGTCGGTCGCGCCGTGGCGATCGATGAAGGCGGGCATTTGGCGTTCAAGCCCGGCTGGCTCGGCGGCGTTGTCGAAGGTCAGGAAGGTCTGGAGCTGCGAACTGCCCCAGTGATTGAAGAATTGCAGGTCGTCCTTCGTCAACCGCGTCTGGACAAGGGGGGCGTACAGATCCGCCGTGTAGGTCATGTTCTTGGGCATGTCCTTCAGCACCGCAAGAACCGTGTAGCTGCGCGTCGTGCCGCTGACGTTGAGCGTCATCGGCTGGCCGATCGGCGAGGCCGAACCGAAATATTTCCGCGCCATCTTGTCGGTGATGACCAGGCCGGTGGGATCGCGCAGCGCGGCCCTGGCGTCTCCCGCTTCGACGGGAAAGGGGAACATGTTGAAGAAGCCGGGATCGACCAGCGCAAAGGTTTCGCTCGTCGAGTTGTTGCCGCGAAGCACCGCAGCGCCCTCACTCCAGAAACGCGTGCCCTTCACCTGGGGAAAATCGCCCTGAAGCTGCGTGATGAGGCCCCCCATCGAATCGAAATAGGGCTCATCGGGCAGGCCGGGGACGTGCCACGTATTCGTGACGATCCACACCTTGTCATGGCCTGGGAGCACCCTGTCGAAGGAGCGTTCGAACTGAACGAACATGAACAGGACTAGGAACACAGCGATACCCAGCGCCAGCCCGCCGATCGACAGCAGCGCATAGAGCTTGTGCCGGGTCAGCGATCGATAAAGCGTGAGGAGTGCAGAAGGCATGGGTGTCATCCTCATGGGATCAAATGCGAAGAGTAGGAATTGCGCGCGGACGAGACGTTGCTTGCTATCACCTCAGGCCGACCGATCTTTGATATCGGCACGATCGGCGGCGAGGTGGCGCCACAGCAGCAGCGCGATCATCACCAGCACGATCGTCAGCATGGCGTCGCGCAGTTTCATGCCGCGCGGCGTGCGGAGGTGAGGATGCGGCCGTCGAGCATGTGGACGGTGCGCTTGGCGATGTCGGCGTGCGCGGGGGAGTGAGTGACCATGATGATCGTCGCGCCTTCGGCATTGAGCTCGGTGAGGATTTCCATCACCTGCGCGCCGTTTTCGGTGTCGAGGTTGCCGGTCGGCTCGTCGGCGAGGATCAGCTTGGGGCTGCCGACGATCGCGCGGGCGATCGCCGCGCGCTGCTGCTGGCCACCCGACAGCTGGTGCGGATGATGATTGCGGCGGTGCGCGATGCCGACGCGGTCCATCGCGGCATCGACGCGCTCGCGCTTTTCCTTCGACGGCATGTTGCGATAGGCGAGGCCAAGCGCGACGTTCTCGCCGATCGTCAGCTCGTCGATCAGGTTGAAGCTCTGGAAGACGAAGCCGAGGCGGTCGCGGCGCAGCCTGGCGAGCTCGGGCTCGGGCTCCCTCGCCACGTCGTCGTCCTCGAACATGTAGCGGCCGCTCGTCGGCCGGTCGATCGTGCCGAGGATGTTGAGCAGGGTCGATTTGCCGCAGCCGGACGGGCCCATGATGGCGACGAATTCGCCCGCATCGACCGTGAGATCGATGTCGGTCAGCGCCGTAGTTTCTACTTCGTCGGAACGGAATAGGCGGCTGATGCCGTCGAGATGGATCATGGGTGGCCTCCCCTTAATGGATGATGAGATGATCGTATTTGACGTCGGCGGCGATCGGTGAAGTGACGATCGTTTCGCCGGGCTGGAGCCCGCTGGTAACTTCGACCTGATCCGGATTGCGGCGGCCGGTCGAGATCGCGCGCTTGGTCGCCTGCTTGCCGTTCTTGTCGAGCACGAAGGCCAGCGAGCCGCCGCCATCGAGCCAGCCACCGGCGGGGGCGACGGTTGCGGGGCGATCGGCGCCGAGGACAAGGCGGACGTCGAGCGTCTGGCCGCGGTTGAGTCCCTGTGGCGGCGCCTTGTCGAAGCCGAGCTCGACCTTGAAGCGGCCGTCGGTGACCTGTGGCAGGATGCGGATGACGTGGAGGCTGACCGTCTGGTCGCCGAGCGTGGCGGTGGCGCGCTGGCCGACCCTGGCTTGCCCAAGATAGAATTGGTCGACGTCGGCGGACAGCTTCCACTGGCCCTCGGAATCGACCTGGCCCACAGCGTCACCCGGCTTGAGCGTCTGGCCGGGCTGGAGGTCGAAATCGGTCAGCCGGCCGTCGGTCGGCGCGCGCAAGGTGAGCGCGTCGAGGCTGTGGCGGACCATGGCGAGACTCTGGTTGAGCTCGGCCGCGGTGGTGCCGATCCGCGCCGATTGATCGGAAAGCGTCGCCGATTCCTCGGCGCGGCCTTGGCTCAACGCGTCGAGGCGCTTTTGCTGATAGGCGACTTCGTCCTTGAGCGGTTTGACCGCGGCGTCGTTGACGATGCCCTTGGAATAGAGCGTCTGTTTCTTCTGCAGTTCGGTTTGCGCCTTCAGTAGGTCGTTTTGCGCGTCCGCAACCTCCTGCGACGTGTCGAGCCGGTTGCGCTGGATGGTCAGGCGCTGGCCGCTGATGTTGCCGAGCTGGCCGGCGATGTCGGCCGATTTGGTGGCGACGTCCAGCTCAAGGTCGGGATTGGCGAGCACGGCGAGCGGCTGGCCCTTTTTCACCATCGCGCCATCCACCGCAATCACGTCGCCGACCTGTCCGCCGGAGATCGCCGCGACGAAGGTGGTGTGGAGCGGCACGACTTCGGCGCGCAGCGGCACATAATCCTGGAACGGCGCGCGGACGACCTTGCCGGTCTGGATCGCGTCGTTATCCACCGACAGCGAATTGGCCGATGGCACCATCCACCATAAGGCGATCAGCGCCAGCAGCGCGGCCGCCCCGATGGCGATCCGCTTCTCGCGCTTGCCCAAGCGGCCGCTGGGCCGTTCGATCTTCTTGTCCATGCCCGCGCCGGAGTGAGCGGTCGTCCCCATTTCATTCATGCGGACAGTGTACGGCCAGTCGCGTCTGTTCACGAAATCACAATAAAACAATAGCATAGACAGAAGCGTTTTACATGAACAGCACAGTTCCGTATCGACTGTTCGTTTCCGAACACTGCCGAGATCATGTCAAGCGAATCACCCGCCATCCTGTTCGTCGATGACGATCCCGATATCCGCAAAGCCGCCCGGCTCCTCGCCGAACGGCATGGCATGGGCCTGATTGACGTCGCCGATCCGGATGCCGCCTGGGCATCGCTTGCCGAACGGTCGGTCGATGTCGTGATGCTCGATCTGAATTTTTCGCGCGGGCGGACGTCGGGCGAGGAGGGGTTCGCGATGCTGGCGCGGTTGCTCGCTGCGGATCGCGATGCCGTGGTGATCGTCGTCACCGGGCATAGCGGCATCAACATCGCGGTCGAGGCGATGCGCGCGGGGGCGAGCGATTTCGTCATCAAGCCCTGGAACAACGACAAGCTGGTCGCCGCACTGGAGCGCGCAGTGGCGCTTCGCCGCGCCAAGGTGGCCGTGGGGCCGGGGGCGCAGGCTGCCGACGAAGATCGCCTGATCCTCGGTGAAGATCCGGCGATCGACCGCCTGCGCGAGACGATCGCGCGTGTCGCGCCGACCGATGCGCCGGTGCTGGTGATCGGGCCGGCGGGATCGGGCAAGAGCCTCGTCGCGCGCGCCGTCCATCGCGGATCGCGCCGCGCCGCGCTGCCGCTGCACCTGCTGCCCGCCGCGGCGGCGGATGACGCGGGCGCCATGCACGCCGCGATCGCGGCGGCAAGGGGCGCAACGCTGGTGATCGACGATGTGGAGGCGGTGCCGCGGCGCCTTCAACCGATCCTTGCCGGTCTGCTCGATGATGTCCGGCCGATTGCGACCAGCCGGCTCGATCGGATGGCGCTTCGCGACGCGCTGGATGCCGATCTGCTGTTCCGGCTTAATACTGTGGAACTGATCGTGCCGCCGCTCGCGCGGCGCGATGGCGATGCGTTGCGGCTGGCGCGGCATTTCCTCGATCGCTTCGCCGCGCGTTATGGGCGAGCGCCGCTGCCGATCACCGACGATGCCGCGGCGTGGATCGCGACGCATGAGTGGCGCGATGATGTCCGCGGCCTTCGTCAGGCAATGGAGCGAGCCGTGCTGCTGGGCGGGGGCGATCGTCACGAGCGCGCCGATTTCGACGCGGCGGGCGCCGTGCCGCAGCTGGCGACGGGCGCCAGCGACCTCAACCTCGAACGCACCGAGCGCTCGCTGGTCGAAGCTGCGCTCAAGCGACACGCGTTCAACGTCTCGCGCGCGGCAAGCGATCTCGGCCTCACCCGCACGGCGCTGTATCGCCGCATGGCCAAATATGGGCTCTAGCCTTCGCCGGCTCGCGCCGCCGGCGGTGTTTGCGCTCGGCGTGGGCGCGATGTTCGCCGCCGAGCGAGGACTGTGGGCGAATCTGGTGCTGGCGACGCTGCTTGCCGCATGGATCTGGGCCGCGATCTTCGCTTATGGCGACCGCAAGCGTCAACGTCCGCTGCAACCGCGCACTTTGGCTGAAACGGAGGCGCAGGCCCGCGAGCAGCGCCGGCTGACCGCCTATCTCAACCTTTCGCCGGCGCCGCTGCTGATGCTCGATGGCGACGGCCGGCTCAATGCGGTCAATCGCGCCGCGCGGCGCCTGTTCGCCTGTCATGACCGCATCCCCGATCCGCCGGACGGATTGCTCGACGCGATCGACACGGCCAAGCCGGGCCGATCGGCCAGCGTGATGCTGGATCTGAACGGCGAGACACGAGCGTTCGCGCTCGCCACCGGCGATCTGGTCGTCGGTGGGGAAGGACTGCGGATCGCAGCGCGGGTCGATATCGATGCCGAGCTTCGCGCGGCCGAGGCCAGCGCGCTGCGCGATCTGCTCCAGGTGCTGAGCCACGAGATCATGAACGCGCTGACGCCGATCGCGTCGCTCGGCCGAACCGCCGCCGATATGCTGGCCGAGCGGGAGGACGCAGAGTTGGACGCCGCGCGCGACGCCGTGGAGACCGTCGCCCGCCGTGACGAGGGGCTGGAGCGATTTACGGCATCCTACCGCGACCTGGCGCGGTTGCCGCCGCCGGTGCTCGGCCGAGTGATGGTGCGGCCGCTGTTCGAGGATCTTGCGCGGATGTTCGCCGCGCGCTGGCCGAAGGCGACCTTGACCGTCGCCATGGAGCGGGCCCCCGCTACGCTGCTGGCCGACGCGGACCAGCTGCATGCGGCGCTCTGGGCGTTGCTGCAGAATGCGGCGGAGGCGGGCGGTGGCGCCGGCCAGGTGACGGTCGAGGCGGAATCGGTGCCGGGCGGGCTCGCCATTATGGTGGCGGACGACGGGCCCGGCGTGGCGGCGCATGCCCGGGACGACATCTTTCGCCCGTTCTTCACCACCAAGGCCAGTGGCAGCGGCGTCGGCCTCGCGCTCGTGCGGCAGATCATGCACGCGCATCAGGGCACGGCGAGGCTGATCGAAGCGCCGCGCGGGGCCGCGTTCCTGCTCGAACTGCCGTCCGATCCGACGGTGACGATCCGACAGGCAGGCTGACGGCCGCGATCGGGCCGCTTCATCCAGCCCGGCACGCCGCGCAGCCTGGGTCCTTCGGCAGCCGCACCGTCCTGAACCGCATGTCGAGCGCATCGACCAGGAGCAGCTTGCCGGCGCTATCCGCACCGAACGGCACGATTGCGCGGATCGCTTCGAGCGCGGCCAGGCTGCCCATCACGCCCGTCATCGCGCCGATCACGCCTTGATCGGCGCAGCTCGCCTCGGCGCGATCGGGGTCATCGCCGACGAAACAGCGGTAACAGGGCTTGTCCACCTCCCATCCGCGAAACACCGCGAGCTGGCCTTCGAACTGGCCGACCGCGGCGGAAGCGAGCGGGATTCGAGCGGCAAGCGCGGCATCGGCCACGGCAAGACGCGTGGCGAAATTGTCGCAGCCGTCGAGCACGACATCCGATCCGGCGATCAGGGGCCCGGCATTGGCGGCATCGATCCGGACGACCCGCGGCTCGACGGCGACATCGGGATTCAGCCGCCGGATCGCGCGCTGCGCCGCCTCCGCTTTCGGCAAGCCGACCGCCGCAGTGTCGAACAGCGTCTGGCGTTGCAGGTTGGACAGCTCGACCCGATCATCGTCGATCACGATCAAGCGGCCGACCCCGGCCGCGGCGAGATATTGCAGCGCGGGCGAACCGATTCCGCCGGCGCCGATGACCGCGACCGTCGCCCGCAACAGGCGGGTTTGCCCCGCGCCGCCGATTTCACGCAGGACGATGTGGCGTGCGTAGCGATCGAGCTGCTGATCGGTGAGGCTCACCGGCCGGTCGAACCGAACCCGCCTGCACCCCGCACCGTATCGTCGAGCGAGTCGGTTTCGGTGAGAATGGCGCGCTGCACGGGCGCGGGAACGAGTTGCGCGATCCTGTCGCCGCGATTGATCTGAAACATCTCCTGCCCGAGATTGGCCAGGATTACCTTCACCTCGCCGCGATAATCGCAATCGATCGTGCCGGGCGTATTGAGACAGGTGACGCCGTGCTTGAGCGCCAGCCCGGAACGGGGGCGCACCTGCACCTCATAGCCTTCGGGAATGGCGATCGCGAAGCCGGTGGCGACGGCATGGCGGCCGCCCGGCGCGAGCGTGATTTCCTCTGCGGCGACGACATCCATCCCGGCCGCGCCTTCGGTCGCGTAAGCGGGAAGCGGAAGACCGCCGCCGTTGGGCAGGCGTTTGATGGCGATGGTGATAGCGGGCATCGGCTTCCTTTGGGAGCTCCGCGAGCGCGGATCAAGTATGGCGCACACGATGTGAAGTGGAGAAAGTGGAGCGTGTCGCAGGGGTGCGGCTGACCCTGCCGAGAGGGCGTGCGCGGCCGCTGTCGCGTTGGTGTCGCGTCGGTGTCGCGCCGGTGTCGCGCAGGGGAGGACCGAGTGTAGCGATGCAGTGACCCTCCTGTTCGGGGTGCGAGGTGAACGGATAAACGACGCGACGTGCAGGGGCATTTATGGTGGGTCGTGCTTGACGAAGAGACGAGAACAATAGCAGAACATCGTCTTGTAGGAAAGCGATCTGGCCCGATTGACGCTGATCGGGCCAGATGGGTGTGAAGCGCTTGCTCAGCGATGGCGCAGCACCATCGATCTTTCCTCTCTGAGAGGGAGAGGAAGAAAAGTACTCAAATCTTCGCAATCGTGTCGACTGCGTCGCGGGGCGGTGTCCTATTCGCCCTCAAGCGCGTCGGCGATTCTGTCGGCGAGGCGAGTCGCCACCGCCGTCTTGGGGAGCGTTTCCCAGCTTTCGACGCCCGAGGCGTGGATCAGGTGGATGGTGTTGGCGTGGCCGCCCATCACGTCGCCGGAAACATCGTTGGCGATGATCCAGTCGGCGCCCTTGCGCGCGCGCTTGGCGGTGGCGTGATCGATGACGTTTTCGGTTTCGGCCGCGAAGCCGATCACCAGCCTGGGCCGGCGCGGACTTTTCGCCAGGGTGGCCAGGATATCGGGGTTTTCGTGCAGATCGAGCGATGGCGCGCGATCAACCTTCTTGATCTTTTGCGCCGCGGGTTCGGCGCGCCAGTCCCCGACCGCAGCGACCATCACGGCGACATCCGCCGGCAGCGCACGCGCGACGGCGTTCGCCATGTCCTGCGCGGTTTCGACATCGATCCGATCGACCCCCGGCGGCGTGGCGAGTGCAACCGGACCGGCAATGAGCGTGACCCGTGCGCCCAGCCGCGCGAGCGCGCCGGCCAGTTCGAAGCCTTGCCGCCCGGACGAGCGATTGGCGATATATCGCACCGGATCGATCGGCTCATGGGTGGGCCCGGCCGTGACGAGCACATGCTTGCCGGCAAGCCGGCCGCCGCCGCCGGTTCCCAGCGCGCGGTCGATCGCGGCGAGGATCGCCTCCGGCTCGGGCAAGCGACCCGGGCCATATTCGCCGCACGCCATCGGCCCTTCGTCCGGCTCCAGCACGGTGACACCATCCGCGCGGAGGGTGGCGACGTTGCGGCGCGTGGCTGCATGCTCCCACATGCGCACGTTCATCGCCGGCGCAGCCAGCACCGGCTTGTCGGTGGCGAGCAGCAAGGTGGTGGCGAGATCGTCCGCAATGCCGGCTGCCATCTTGGCCAGCAGATCGGCAGTCGCCGGCGCGACGACCACCAGATCGGCTTCGCGGCTGAGCTGGATGTGGCCCATCTCCGCTTCGTCTTTCAGGTCCCACAGGCTGGCGTGAACCGGATTTTCGCTGAGCGCGGCAAGCGTCGTCGGTGTCACGAAATGCGCGCCGCCGCCGGTCAGCACGCAGCGCACGCCGATGCCGGCCTTGCGGCACAGGCGGATCAGCTCGCACGCCTTGTACGCCGCGATGCCGCCGCCGACGATCAGCAGGATGCGTTTCATCGCGTCAACCTTGTCACGGTAATGCGCCGCCTGTCGAGCGCGCGGTGGACGAGATCGCCGATCGCGTCCGGCGCGAAAGCGAGGCCGACGAAAAGCAGCGGCGTGACGAGCATGACGAGATCGATCGTCTCGCCGCTCGCGATCGTGGCGACAAACGCGCCATAAGCGATGACGATCGCGGCGGCGCGCGGCCCGGCCGGATCGGGCCACGACACCCAGCCGACCAGCGACAGGCCGATCAGCGGCGCGACGATGATCATCGGCAGCGCTGCGAAGGCGGTGGCCCCGGCGGCGGCGCGGATGGCGACGCCGAGGCCGAGCAGCCCGATCGATCCGGGCGCGCCCCCGTCCGCCGCGTAAAGGTGGATGCTGAAGGTGGCGGCAAAGACCCCGAGCGCCGTCGCCCAGCCAAGCGCCTCGCGATCATCGCCTTCCCGAAGCGCGAACACGAGCATGACCACGGCGAAAAGCGCGGCGGCGGGTTCGATCA